>JAJSAJ010000019.1 GCA_024274855.1 Planctomycetota bacterium
ACCATGCGGCAGACCTTGTAGGTGCATGTCTTGGTCCGTTGCTCGGGTACCATCTTGCAGACCTTGTAGGTGCACTGCTTGACTCGCTGTTCGCGAACCATGTGACAGACCTTATAGGTGCATGTCTTGGTCCGTTGCTCGGGAACCATGCGGCAGACCTTGTAGGTGCATGTCTTGGTCCGTTGCTCGGGTACCATGTGACAGACCTTGTAGGTGCACTGCTTGACTCGCTGTTCGCGAACCATGCGGCAGACCTTATAGGTGCATTGCTTCTTGACCACTTGCCGCTCGTAACGAACGCAATTGATGGTCTTTTCCCGGACTTCCGGTACCCAGACCTTCTTGCAGATCTTGCGGGGCGGGCATTGGACCTCGATGATCTTGCACTCGCCGGGCACATACACGCAACGGCATTTGCAAGGATCCCATGTCCAGCAACCAGGCTCCTGGCACCGCTTTTTGATGACCGGACCGGGGCATTCGGTTACTTGAGTTTCCCAGTGACCACAGCGGACCTTGACGGTCTTCTGATAGTGAACCGGTTTGCAAACCGTGTAGCAGATATCCTTGGTCTTGGTTTCCCAAACAGGTCGGCAAACCGTGTAGCAGATATCCTTGGTCTTGGTTTCCCAGACAGGTCGGCAAACCGTGTAGTTGATCGTCCGCTGCTTGGTTTCCCAGACAGGTCGGCAGACCGTGTAATTGATCGTCCGCTGCTTGGTTTCCCAGACAGGTCGGCAAACCGTGTAGCAGATATCCTTGGTCTTGGTTTCCCAGACGGGCCGGCAGACCGTGTAGTTGATCGTCCGCTGCTTGGTTTCCCAGACAGGTCGGCAGACCGTGTAATTGATCGTCCGCTGCTTGGTTTCCCAAACAGGTCGGCAGACCGTGTAGTTGATCGTCCGCTGCTTGGTTTCCCAGACAGGTCGGCAGACCGTGTAGCAGATATCCTTGGTCTTGGTTTCCCAGACGGGCCGACAGACCGTGTAGTTGATCGTCCGCTGCTTGGTTTCCCAGACAGGTCGGCAGACCGTGTAGCAGATATCCTTGGTCTTGGTTTCCCAGACGGGCCGGCAGACCGTGTAGTTGATCGTCCGCTGCTTGGTTTCCCAAACAGGTCGGCAGACCGTGTAGCAGATATCCTTGGTCTTGGTTTCCCAAACAGGTCGGCAAACCGTGTAGCAGATATCCTTGGTCTTGGTTTCCCAGACGGGTCGGCAAACCGTGTAGTTGATCGTCCGCTGCTTGGTTTCCCAGACAGGTCGGCAGACCGTGTAGCAGATGTCCTTGGTCTTGGTTTCCCAGACGGGTCGGCAGACCATGTAGTTGATCGTCCGCTGCTTGGTTTCCCAAACAGGTCGGCAGACCGTATAGTTGCACGTCCGATGCTTCGTCTCATAGACGGGTCGGCAGACCGTGTACTCGCATTTGCGATGCCGGACCTCGGGGACGTACTTGACACAGTCGATCGTCTTGTTTTCGCATACCCTGTCGTAGACGGTCTTGTAACAGGTGTACTGCTTCTTCTCGTACACCACCTGGCGGCGCGTCTTCATGACGGTGCAGCATTGCTGCTTGGCACCGCAGTAGTCGGCCGGGTCACTACAACCCGCATTGCGGTAGCTGTTTGCTCCACAATACGCAGCCGAGGCGGTGTTAACCGATGTGGCAGCCAGTAATACTGCCAGGATCGGCACACTCAATAAGGCTCTCATCTTCCAATCTCCTCCTTCGCTGACTCTACAACAAGGGAAGTTAGTCTGGTTGGGCGTATAACACTTCCGCCCGTATTTGGTGGCCGCTCAGATCCATCTAAAATGCCCGAATGGTCCAGTCGATTGAAATTGCGGTAACTTCCGACATACCGCATAACACCCAAACTGGCATTACAGTGGCCGATTGTCCTACTTCATCGTCAGTCTAGGTTTCTTGCTTGAGATGAAGGGGATGAATAGATGGCGGATTCTGGGTAATGTAACGAACTGAGGTTCGATAATGCGGCACAATCGGATGGAGCAGTCGCAAAGCATACGCACCGAGCGCACTGCTGGTCGTCTGGGTGAGTTGTAGTGATTTGATCTGACAGTCGGGTCAAGCGGGGGCAGGTCGTCCGGGTCCTGGTAACCTGGGACATCGGGAGGTACGGGTCGGCACCGGCCATCTTCCGGGGTCGCCTGGTCCCCCCAGGTTCATACTCAGGCCAAGGTGATTGGGGACGAATGGCGGTTGTTTTGGAGATGGAAGCGCCCTAAGATAGGGTCCGCTGCGGCCGATTTTTAGTCTCGGATTACCCGGTGGTGTAATTGGCAACACTAGGGATTTTGGTTCCCTCGTTCCAGGTTCAAGTCCTGGCCGGGTAGCTCGCGCTCGTCATGGTTCCATGGCGGGCATTTTTTGTTCTTGTTATGCCGCTTTGGGGGTAGTCCTGGATTGACCTGGCAAGGGGTGGTAGCTAAATTGCAGAGTTCCGGGGTCTCTTGGCAGACCGGCTCGCGGTGAGTTGATTGCCTTGTCGTATCCTCATTTCAATAGCGGACTTGCATCAGCGAAGGTAAGGACCTGTGGGGCGGATCGGACGCCAGATTGGCATTTGAATCCTTGATACCCCAGGGCTGACAAGTTCTAAATCAGTCAGGAGAGCATTTGTGGCAGAGTCGTTAGTTAAGGAGTTAGTGGAAGCGGGCGTGCATTTTGGCCATCGAGCCAGTCTTTGGAATCCGAAGATGGCCCCCTATATTTACGCCCGAAAAAAACAGATTCACATCATCGATCTTCGTGAGACACTTCGAGGATTGCTGCGGGCGAAGAAGTATTTGTCGCAGGTCGCAGCTGGTGGAAGCTTGGTTTTGTTTGTCGGGACCAAACGCCAGGCAGCGGCGACTGCGGAGCGCGAGGCCATGCGTTGTGGCATGCCGTTTGTGGCGGAGCGTTGGCTTGGGGGTGCGTTGACTAACTTTCGTACGGTTCGCAGTCGGCTTGGCAGACTCGAGGAACTCGAAGCGTTGCGTGAGAGCGACCGAATAGCCGAGTACTCCAAGAAGATGCAATCGGCCTTGAACCGGGAGTATCGCAAGATGTACCGCAATCTGAATGGATTGCGGACAATGAATCGGTTGCCCGAGTGCGTTGTGGTTGTCGATCCCCGCAAGGAACGCAATGCCGTGCGAGAGGCACACCGATTGGGCATCACGACGGTCGCTCTGATCGATACGGATTGTGATCCCGATACGGTCGATTTGCCGATTCCGGGCAACGACGACGGGATTCGGTCGATTGAGGTCATCTTGCGACAGCTGGCCGACTCGGTGCTGCGAGGCAAGGCTGAGGCGGCAGTCGAGGCAAAGCAGGAGGTGGTTGCCCCTGTTGCTTCCGATCAGCAGCAGGTGGAAACGCCGGCGGCGGATCCGGCACCGCCCGCGTCGGAAGGCAAACCGCCCGCGTCGGAAGGCGGGCAATCTGACTGATTCCATCCGCTGAATCTGTTTTTCAGCCGGTCCAAGACCGCTGGTGAGCATCGTCAACCGCTGACGCCTTTGGCGTGCCGTGTTGATTTTGTGGCAGGTTCTTGGATGTCACGTCGGACGCAAGATAGACGGTCGAGTTGCCGGCGGTTGGTCGTGAGTTTCCCGTTGTGCGGAGACGTGCGGGTGCTAGGCACGGAGCCGTGTTTTTCGTTTGATGTTCCGTTGTTCATAGATGAGTAATCCCATTCGTATGCTTATAGAGGAGAAGTTGATCATCTTGAGTCAAGTTTCAGCGACCAACGGGAGCGGGGTATACTGATCCGAGCGATAAAAGCGCAGTGGTCCGAGGCCCTGCCTCGTTAGAATCTTAATTTGTGGCATGGGCACGGCGTGTGTTCATGTTTCGTGAGCGAACAAGGAGAGCGGCCCAAATGCGGGCGTGTTCCCACTTTGGTTGTGGCCCGGCCACTTTGGTTATGGCCCTGCCACGTTAGGAGAGAAAACAATGGCTGGAATAACAGCTGCGGCGGTAAAGGCGTTTCGAGATCGCACCGGATTGCCTCTGATGGATTGCAAGCGGGCGTTGACCGAGGCCGAGGGCGACGAAGACCGGGCCTACGAGATGTTGCGGAAAGCGGGTGAGAAGCTGGCCAACAAACGAGCGGATCGGGACACCGCATTCGGACGGTTCGGCATGTATTTCGGACTCGATAAAGACGCGGGGGCCATGGTCGAGTTCAAGTGCGAGAGCGCACCGGTTGCTCAGAACGAAGAAGTGATCCAGTTTGTCAATGACATGGCCCAGCAATTGGCAGCGAATCCAGGTGCGACGACCCCTGATGCGCTGCTGGAACTCCCTTCGATCAGCCAGGAAGGAAGCACGCTTGGCGAGCAAAAAGCGGACCTGTTCAACCGAATTCGCGAGGTCTTCAATATCGGTCGGATCGTTCGTATCGATGGAACGTGTGGCGGCTATGACCACAACGCGTCGACGGTTGCGGGCGTTCTTCTCGAGGTTGAAGGCGGAACCGATGAAGTGGCCAAGGATGTCTGCATGCACATCACGGCGATGAGTCCTCAAGCGTTGCGAGTCGAGGACCTCGATCCACAAGTGGTTGACAAGGAGCGAGAGATCCTTCGTGAGGCGGCGTTGAAAGAAGGTAAGCCCGAGAATATCGTTGACAAAATGGTTGAAGGCCGGTTGCGATCTTTTTATGCCGAACAGGTCTTGCTGGAACAACCGTTCGTCAAGGAACCGAAAATGACTGTCGGCAAGTATGCCGAGCAGAATGGCATGACGATCAAGCGTTTCGTCCACTGGGAACTGGGGCGAGACTGAAGCGATCGCCAAGTGGGTGCCTGCCTTTGGCTGGTGCCCGCTTTTGTGCAAGAAGGAATGGACCACCGGGCGGCTGGACCGCAACCAACTCTAAGCTACCGCGCGGGGCCCCAATCGACCGCTCCCGTTGGTCGCTGGACGATTGGCAAAAACTTAACGATCTTTGAAGTTGGGTAACACTTTAGCCAGA
The DNA here is from genome assembly GCA_024274855.1 of Planctomycetota bacterium. GTDB lineage: Bacteria > Planctomycetota > Planctomycetia > Pirellulales > Pirellulaceae > JAJSAJ01. The sequence continues at coordinate 4,994 of JAJSAJ010000019.1, forward strand.
TGGCAAGTGATCGACTCAGCGGGAGGGCGAGGCTCCTGCCGAGCCGTTCGGGCCAACAAAACAAGCGGCTCAGCGGGAGCTTCGCCCTCCCGGAAAGACTGCTTCTCCGGGTTCTGAGAGAAATCCCAGAACGCTGCCAGACGGCTAAACAGTTACAAAGTTGGTAATACAGGGATCTCACCGCCGCCGCTTGGTGTTGCGCCAATCCGGGCCACAACAGAACGAGAATCACCATGCCTAGCGCGAATCAGAACGAATCGTCACCCCGTTTCCGCCGTGTTATCTTAAAGCTGTCCGGCGAGAGTTTCGCGATTTCGGGGGAGCGGGGCATTGCAATGGACGAGGTCGTTCATATCGCCCGACAGATTCAGCAGGCGGAAGCCACCGGGTGCCAGATTGCTGTTGTGATCGGCGGCGGAAATATTCTACGCGGGGCCAATTTCAAAGAACGGAGTTCGCACATTCAAGCGGCGACGGCTCACTATATGGGTATGCTCGCCACCGTGATCAACGGGCTGGGGCTGCAAGATGCCCTGGAATCGCTTGGATGCGATACGCGACTGATGACGGCTATTCGCATGGACGGCGTTGCCGAACCCTATATCCGCCGGCGGGCGCGGGCACACCTGAACAAGAAACGTGTCGTTATTCTCGCAGCGGGAACGGGTGGGCCCTATGTCACGACCGATACGGCCGCTGCCTTGCGGGCGTTGGAACTGGAAGCCGATATCCTGCTGAAGGCGACACGCGTTGATGGTGTCTATAGCGAAGATCCTGAAAAAAATCCGCACGCCGTCTTCTACGATGAACTGGATTACGTCACCGTGCAGGAGCAAAACTTGGATTTCATGGACAGCACTGCAATCGCGCATTGTAAAGAACATAAGATGCCTATCCTTGTCTTTAACTACAAAAAGGACGGGAATATCTTGCGGGCTGTTCGGGGCGAAGAGCTGGGAACGCGAATCCGATTGAAACAAGATGAAGCCTGAGTATTTCGTCGACAACAAACCAAGTGCATGGGAGTGCGAGTGATACCTATGTCAGCCGAAGAAATCCTCCTTGATGCGGAAGACCGGATGGAAAAAGCCATCGGGGTGCTCAAAAACAGCCTGTCCGGAATCCGAACTGGCCGTGCTAATCCCGGACTTGTTGATTCTTTGCGAGTCGACGTCTATGGATCAGCAACTCCAATCAAGCAATTGGCGTCGGTCGGTGCCCCCGAACCGACTCGAATTGTCATTCGCCCCTATGATCCTTCAACATTAAAGGATATTGAAAAGTCGATCATTGCCAGTGACCTCGGATTCAATCCGCAGAACGATGGGAGGTTGATTCGTATCAACATCCCCCCCCTATCGACCGAACAACGCAAGAGAATGGTCGGTCGAATCAAGGACTTGACTGAGGAGTCCAAGATTGCGATCCGGAACATCCGACGAGATGCCAATAAGGCAATTGATCTTGCCGAGAAGGAAAAGGAGATTAGCGAAGACAACCGTGATACGATGAAGGAAGAAGTGCAGGAGCTGACGAAGAAATTCGAAAGCCAGGCCACGGAACTGGCAAAACGACGAGAAATAGAAGTGATGCAGCAGTGAAGCACATCGCTAGGACTAACTTCGAGAATCGTTGAGTTTTTGACCGAGTTTAGCGACCAAAGAAAACGGACCAATGGGATCCGAGCGACAGCACGGATTTGCTCGGCAGCCCTGCCGCCCTTTGATGAATGTCCGACCGTTCGTTACCGGTTGCTGACCTGGGATGAGTAACCGGCAGGTCTATTGGTTCCTGGAGATCCGACTCGAGTGAACGCATCCGATGGCCCATCGTTGAAGTACACCTGTCCCCATTGCCAAAACCGATTGAAAGCTCGGCCGGCCGACGTGGGGTTGCGACGCGAGTGTCCCCAGTGCGGAAAAATGGTCAAAGTTCCAGGGACGCTCAACGCTACGGGAGCGTACGGACTGACTCGATCACCATCCGAGCTGACCGGTGCACCGACAAGTCCCGTTGCCGGTCGTGGCATCGGCAGCCTTTCAGTGATCTGTCCCGTTTGCGGTACCCGCATTTACGCGACCTCACAGCAACTTGGAACGGCGATCGTCTGCCCCGATTGTATTGAATCGGTCGTCGTTTGTCCCGCGGAATCCAAGCCGGTGGTTTCGAATGATGATCAGACGACTCAAGGCAATTCCGATTTGTCGGCTCAGAGTAACACGCTTTTGCCCGACCGGGACGATGCGGATGAGGAAACAGCCGCTAACGGTACGCAAGATGACGATGACTCGGATGAGTTGACGTTGAGCGAACCGGTCACCATACGCAAAGAGGTCCTCTTGTCGAAGGACTTGCTGGACATCCAGCAGCGCGAGCAAGCAAGACGCGACTCAGGCCCCGTGTCGTCGGTGGAGTCGGGTGAATCGGGTACAAACTTGCCAGACGCCGCCAACTTGCCGGCTAAACCGAGCGGTCGACGTGACCCGAATCCAGGCCAGTTTTCAATCAAGTGCCCGGTATGCGATACGATGATCCAGGTGACGGAATCGGAGCTTGGCAAGCAGGTAACCTGTCCCGATTGCTATTCACGGGTCGAGGTCCGTCGCCGGCGGCCAAAGCAGGATCACGATGGCCCCGTGCATGACGAGGTGGACAGTCAGGCGGGAGACGAGTTCCGGTTGAGCGAACCGGCGGACTTGGAGGTTTACCGGGAAGTGGCCGCCAAGGCGACGGCCGTATCGTCGTTTGGCGAACAAGCCCTGCAGGACGCGGAACGCCGCCAACGTGAACGAGATCAGGGACAATCCACGCTGCCGAAGCATCCACTTTGGGACGGCCTTTTCGTCTTCTGGAAGAGCCCCGATGCGCTGATCCGGTGGGCTGGCCTGACCGTGGTTGTGATCGCCGTCGGGTTGCTGACGCTCTGGTCCATGATGTATGCCGCCAAGGGCGGTGCGGCCTTGATGATGGCTCTGATCACAACGGTCGGAACGTTTGCTGTTTTTGTTTTCGGAGGTGCGTTTGCCGTGGTCAATTGTCTGGCCATTCTTGAGGAGACGGCAAACGGGTATGACTCGGTCCGCGAATGGCCCGAAGTGAATATTATCGAATGGTTATTTGAGAGCCTCTTTATGGTCGCGGCTCTTTTTTACAGTCTCACTCCTGGTATTCTGTTGGCATCGTTTCTCAGTTGCGCGGGATTGCCGGCTCAACTGAGTAGTTTGCTTGTTGGATTGAGTCTGTTCGTGTTGTTTCCGATCGTTCAGCTATCTCTGCTCGAAAGCGGCTCGTTGGGTACGCCGATTTCATTACCCATTTTGCAGTCGATGGGACTACAATGGCGATTATGGCTTGCCTTTTATGGCGTAACCGGTGGCACGCTGATAGCCGTTCTATTGGGCGGCCTCTTCTTCACAATTGGTCCGTCATTCTCACTCTCCCTGATGATCCTGTCCGCTGGCTGGTCCTTCGGCTTGTTGATGTATTACCGGCTGCTTGGAAGGCTGGCGTGGGCTTGCCGAGAGCGAGGTGCCCTGGACGCAAAGACAACAGACAAGCAATCTGCCGGAGCATGACCTGAAGGCCACCCCTCTTCCCGCGTGGCGGCTCAGCCTTAGCTGCGAGACTGATTCACCCATGGGGCGAGCCCATGGGGGTCTGTACGCGGAAGAGTGCGACAGTTGTTGGTTGGCAAATCCTAAACTGGTATACCAATGCATTATAGTGGAAGTTCATTTACAGACAGGCAACTTATGTTGTTCAACCGAATCAGCCGATTGCCCATGGTCGGATTCGTTTGTCTATGGATCTGTTCAACCTGTCCGGGGCCGTTGTTCGGTATCGAACAGAATTGGCCTCAGTTTCGGGGACCGCACGCCGATGGGCACGCGGACTCAAGGCAGCTGGCCTTGACCTGGAGCGAAACCGATCACGTGCGATGGAAGACGCGGATACATGATCGCGGTTGGTCTTCGCCCGTGGTTTGGGGGAACCAGATCTGGTTGACCACAGCCAGACCGGATGGGCAACAGATGTTTGCCGTTTGCCTCGATCTCCAGACGGGCAGAATCATACACGATATCCGGTTGTTTCACGTGGCTAGCCCTCGCGAAATTCATTTGACGAACAGCTACGCGTCCCCGACGCCCGTCATTGAAGCCGGACGCGTCTATGTGAACTTTGGCAGTTATGGGACCGCATGTCTTGATACGGCGACTGGGAAAGTACTGTGGCAACGTCGTGACTTACCGTGCAATCATTGGCGAGGTCCCGGCTCATCCCCCATTCTGTTCGAGGATCGTTTGATCATTGATTTTGATGGTTATGATTACCAGTATGTTGTTGCGTTGGATAAGAGAACTGGGAAAACACGCTGGAAGGTGGACCGGGACATCGACTTTCAGACGGACAACGGTGACTACAAGAAGGCGTTTTGCACACCGACGGTGATTTCTGTAAACGGCCAGAAACAGCTGATCAGTCCGGCGGCTAAGGCGGCGATTGCGTACGATCCCAGGACCGGTAAGACGCTGTGGCGCATCCGTTATCGCAACCATTCGGCCACTTCCAGGCCACTGTTCGCCCACGGCCTGGTCTACATCAACTCGGGTTTTTCCAAGGCGCGTCTTTTTGCGGTGCGACCGGATGGCCACGGTGACGTGACCGAGACGCACATCAAGTGGGTCGTCGAGCGAGGGATCGGCTCCAAACCATCCCAGATGCTCGTTGACGATTTGTTATATGTTCTCCACGACAAGGGAACGGCTTTGTGCATTGAGGCACTCACGGGCAAGAGAGTCTGGCAGCAACGGTTAGGAGGTTCCTTTTCCGCGTCGCCCATTTTTGCGGCCGGAAGAATCTATTTTTTTAATGAGTAAGGCGATTCGACGGTTATCGAGCCGGGACGCGTATTCCATCGACTAGCGGTCAACCACTTGGACGACGGGTGCATGGCCTCACCCGCTGTGGTGGGCAGGGCACTGCTGATCCGTACCAAGACTCATCTGTATCGAATCGAGCCCTGAAGCCAGGGGCCAATAGTACGATCTTGTACCGTTTTCTGCCTTCAGACGCACGGACCACGCGTGAGTTCGTGTTTCTCGGTGTCCGACGGACGCCCACGTCCGTCGATGAGCGGCCTTGGAACGTGCCATCATCCAACCCGGTCCTGTATGCGAGCCGGACCACACAGCACCACAAGGAATCAAGCAACTTTCGGCACCATCCTGCGGTCTGATTTGTACCCGCATCAACGACGGACGTGGGCGTCCGTCGCTGATGCGGGCGTTTTTGCCCAGTTTATCTTGACCCGATTGGCGTATCTTGCGTATACTCCGCCACCCCGTGAATCTGGGACTACGTCCGGGTTTGCTATCGGCTTGTATTTCCCGGAAGAAACTGCGGTGCCTTGCCAAGGAACCGCCCACAAAGACCCACTGGATGGATGCAGGAGTACGTGCCATGTTGTGCAAGGATGCTGGCGGCCGAGTGCCGCTTGTCGGGAGTTGGAAATCAGGGCTTTCGATGGTGTTGGGACTGATCGGAATTGTGGCAATAGGGCTGCCCGAAGTCGAGCAAGGTGGCTCGTATACAGCACATGCGCAAACAAGCCGGTCGCTCGCGACCGGGGCCGAGAATGTTGGATCGGCAACAACCGTACCTGCCGCCAAACAACTTAAGGTCATGGCGATTGTCAATGGCAAGCAGATTACTCGCCAGCAACTCGCCGACGAGTGCATTCGACGCTATGGTGCCACGGTCCTGTAAAGTACTCTGAACAAACATTTGATCTGGCAGGCTTGCAAAGCCCAGGGCGTTGAAATAACGGATGAGGATGTCAACCGAGAAATCACTCACCTGGCATCCAAGTTCGGGCTCTCGCCTGGCCGCTGGTTGACGCTGTTGCAGCAAGAGCGAGATCTTTCGCCGGAGCAGTATCGGCGCGAGATCATCTGGCCCACATTGGCCCTCCGTGCCCTGGCCGCCAAGGACATTGTTGTCACCCCAGAGGAGCTTCAGAAGGCTCTCGAAGCGGACTATGGTCCACGCGTCAAGGTGCGAGCCATTACGGTCCGTTCGGCCAAGGAAGCGGAGCAGTTGCGTGCCGCCGCAGTGGCCAAACCGGACGAGTTCGGTAGACTGGCCAAAGAGCACTCCGTGGATCAGAGTGCGAGCGTTCACGGGCTGATCCCGCCCATTCGAAAGCATGTTGGCGATGAGAATCTCGAGCGAATTGCCTTTGGCTTGAAAGAGGGCGAGATTTCCCCGGTGATCCCGTTGGCCAGCCAGTTTGTGATTCTCAAGTGCGAAAAACACCTGCCGGAAACGTATATCGCTCCCCGTTTTCGAAAAGACGCCGAGAACCGAATTCGCGAGCGGCTGCAGGATGAGAAACTCCGGTCGACCGCCGCCAGGCTGTTCAAACGTCTTCAGGACGACGCTCGCGTAACCAACGTGCTGAACAAACCTGAGCTTCGTAATAAAATGCCGGGGGTCGCGGCACTGATCAACGGTCAGAAAATATCCATGCAGCAATTGGCCGAGGAGTGCATTGCACGACACGGCAAAGAGGTCCTGGCCGGTGAAGTCAATCGCCAGATCCTCTTGCAAGAACTGAAACGCCGGAGTGTCGATGTTACGGAGTCTGACATCGATCAGGAAATTGCACGTGCGGCGGATTCCTATGGATACCTGAAGACCGACGGTACACCCGATGTCGAAGCCTGGCTCGAGGCGGTCACGAAATAAGATGGAGCGTCCGTCGAACTGTATGTTCGCGACGCAGTCTGGCCAACGGTAGCTCTGAAGAAGCTTGTCGATAAACGAGTGACCGTGACTGACGAGGATATTCGAAAAGGGTTTGACTCCAACTTTGGGCCGCGAGTCGAAGTACTGGCGATTGTGTTTAGCAACCAGCGCCAAGCCCAGAAGGTCTGGGACATGGCACGAAGCAACCCGACGGACACGTTCTTTGGAGAATTAGCCCATCAATACTCGACCGACCCGATCTCGCGAGAGAACTTTGGACGTGTTCCACCGATTCGCCGGTATGGCGGCCGGCCTGAAATGGAGGAAGAGGCCTTTTCGCTCAAGCCCGGACAGCTGTCCGGGATTATTGCCTCCGGAGACAACTATGTCGTTCTGCGGTGCACCGGTTACACGACACCCGTTGTCCGGAGCATGGATTCGGAGGTTCGAGCGGAGTTGGTCAAAGACATTCACGAGAAGAAACTGCGACTGACGATGGCTGTTGAGTTTGATCGCCTGTGCGAGTCAGCCCAGATCGATGATTTCCTAAGTGGCACATCACAGGCAGGTAAGCCACGGTCCCGGGCTTCCTCACGCGGGTCAGCCACGGCTTCCCGACCCGTTTCAGGAGCCAAACGTCGCTAGTGAGGAAACGGTCCTCGATCAACCGAACCGGGTAGCCGTTCACGCCGCTGGGGTCTGCCCCCTTGGAAACGAACCATGTGAAGAAGCGTTGGAGCCACAATGAACCCCTGCGGGCTCGTCGTGGCTTCCGCCGTTATTGGAGCTCAAATCCAACCTCTGTAACCTCGGCGAGGACACAGCGATCGTTAGCGGAGCCAACGGGAGAGCGAGGCTCCTGTCGAGCCGGTGACAAGTGTGGATGCTGGTTGACGTTACGGCTCAGCGGGAGCTTCGCCCTCCCGTCTGGTGGACCACGTTACGATCAAGGCCCGGCGAGGACACAGCTGGTTGGCAGATTAGTAAAAGTAGCTAAAGTTTTCGGAAAGACGGTACAACGCACCACCAGGCAACCAGAGACAACGCGAGTCCCCATTGAGCGATCGATATGAATGCATTTGACCAATCCCATTCCGACCAGCCATCGAGTTCGGTGGGTCAAGTCCAACCGGCCCTTCGTGTAGAACGATTGCCTCCGTACATGTTTGGCCAGATTAATGCGCTATTGTACGAGAAGCGACGTGCGGGAAAGGATGTGATCGATTTGGGCATGGGAAACCCCTCGGACCCCCCGGCTCCGCAAGTCATTGAGAAACTGGTCGAGGCGGCGCGAGACCCTCATACTCACGGATACAGTAAATCGAATGGAATTCTGAACTTGCGGCGCGAGGTGGCTAGCAAGTACGTGAAACGCTTTGGTGTGCGGTTGGATCCGGAAACCGAGGTCACCGTTTGCCTGGGGTCCAAAGAGGGGTTCAGTCACATGTGCCTGGCGCTCATGGGGCCGGGTGACACGGCCATTATACCGGCTCCCTATTTTCCGGTTCATATGTATGCCGTGGCATTGGCTGCCGCCAATGTCATCGCCTTGGAAGTCGCCGATAGCGACCGACTTCTGGTGAACATCGACTACACATGTCGGCATTTGTACCCTCGTCCAAAACTGCTGGTTTTGAACTATCCTCACAATCCCTCGACGGTAACCGTGGAGCCTGAGTTCTTTGAGGACATTGTCCAATTGGCCAAGCGATATGGCTTTATGGTAATCAGTGACTTTGCCTATGCTGACGTCGCGTTTGATGGATACCAGCCTCCAAGTTTTCTGGCGGCACCGGGAGCCACCGATGTGGGGGTCGAGTTTACAACGATGAGCAAGGGGTACAACATGGCTGGCTGGCGAGTCGGGTATTGTTGCGGCAATGCCGAGATGATTCGTGCATTAGGTGTCATCAAAGGATACTATGATTACGGGATGTTTCAGGCGATTCAAGTCGCGGCTATCGTAGCATTACGCCATACGGACGCGGCGGTCGAGGCCCAATCGATCAAGTATCAGACGCGGCGTGACGTGTTGCTGGAAGGACTCAATCGTATTGGCTGGTCGGCACGGATTCCGAAAGCCGGCATGTTCGTGTGGGCGAAGGTCCCCGAGCCTTGGGCCGGCTCGATGAGCGACATGGATTTTGCCATGATGCTGCTAGAAAAAGGCGATGTGGCCGTGAGTCCAGGAAGTGGGTTTGGGCCGACCGGCGAGGGTTGTTTGCGATTGGCCCTGGTGGAGAACGAGAACCGGCTGCGCCAAGCTGTCCGCCAAATCGGCCGGTGCTTGGAGCGAGAACGGCCGAATCTGACAAAATAGTCCCTTGATCTGGAGTTTTCCGCGGGGCGGGGTCCGGGACTTTTCGGTCGGCTTACGCGTCGAACAACGCAGTACTTCACCGATTTCCAGGACGCTCCCCCCAAGTGAAGACCGGAGTAGCCGTTCACGCCGCTGGGGTCTGACGCAATTTTCGGCGGAGAAAGCGTTTCTTTACGCGAACGCATCTTGTCGCCGAAAATGGGTCTGACCCCTTGAAAGCGAGCCGGCGGCCTGCATTCCGTGAACGGTTACAGACCGGATTACCGTGTGCGACCGCGTCTACCTGGCCATTTCGGGGTGCCCGCGGCAAGGAGTTTCTTTCCAAACCGGTTGAGTTACCGGGTCGGGTTCTATCGGGTTGCAAGGGCTCGTTGTATAATCGGCGACCAAAGTCTCTGTCGGCTCGCATGCGGCTTACGGGAATGCGAAGGCTTGGGAGCTGTCGAAACAGGAACCTGGTACGGAAGAATATCCGCGTTGGGATAGAGTCGTCGATAGTTCGGCAACAGGCTTGCGATCATCCCGACCCACTTGAGCCCATTTAGATGAATGCGCAAAAAAAGAGGGCTCATGTTCGCCGCAACAAGAGCCCTCCAGTTCAAGGCTGTCCGGACATTGGGTTGGTTACCGCAGTCCGGAGACCCACAGCCGTATTTTGGGTATCGGGACAATACCTTGGTGGACTTTAGGCCACTCGGTCCAAGCGGACGAACCTCACATTTGAATTGACTCGGATAACAAGTGATCATGACGCGACCGGCAAAGTTGGCATTGGAAGATGGCACGGTGTTTACGGGGGTTTCTTTCGGCGAGGTCGGCGAAATCGATGGTGAAGTTGTCTTCAATACATCGATGACGGGATATCAGGAAATCCTGACAGACCCAAGTTACCGTGGGCAGATTGTGACGATGACATATCCCCAGATTGGTAATTATGGGATCAATCTTGAGGATCTTGAAAGCGCGCGCCCACACTTGGCCGGTTTTATCGTGAAGGAAAACAGTCGCATTGCCAGTAACTTTCGCGCCACGGGTGAACTTCAGGATTACTTGCGGGAAAACCGAATCGTTGGTCTCGCCGAGATTGATACGCGCGCGCTCGTCCGGAGAATTCGTACGCAAGGCGCGATGAAGGGCGTTATCTCATCGGTTGACTTGGACGATGCAAGCTTGGTCAGTAAGGCCAAAAGTTGCCCGGGATTGGTCGGTAGGGACTTGGTCCGCGAAGTCTTGCCTTCTGAACCTGCCGAATGGACTGAGCGTTTGAGTCAATGGGCCGTTCTGGACGTTGATCGCAAGGCTGGGCAAGCAGAACGAGGTAGTCTGCATGTTGTCGCACTCGATTTCGGAATGAAATGGAATATTGCTCGGCACCTGGTTGATGAAGGTTGCCGCGTCACAATTCTGCCGGGTACGGCGACTGCGCAGGATGTGCTGGCTCAGAAGCCGGATGGTGTTTTCTTATCCAATGGCCCCGGCGACCCCGAACCGGTACGGTATGCAATCGATACGATTCAAGGATTGCTCGGTAAAGTGCCTCTTTTCGGAATCTGTCTTGGGCACCAGTTAATGGGGCTTGCCTGTGGCGCACGTACATTTAAGCTCAAGTTCGGCCATCGTGGCGCCAACCAACCGGTCTTAAATCTGGAGACTCGGCGAGTTGAAATCACGGCTCAGAATCACGGATTTGCCGTGGACGAAAGTACGTTACCGGACGACCTGATCGTCACTCACCGGAACCTCAACGACCAGACAGTGGCCGGGCTGCGGCATCGGCATTTATCAGCATTTAGTGTGCAATACCATCCGGAAGCATCGGCCGGCCCCCACGACAGTCGTTATCTGTTCCGCGAATTCCGGCAACGCATG
>JAJSAJ010000251.1 GCA_024274855.1 Planctomycetota bacterium
CCGGTGAAGAAGAAATATCTGGGTTAACCCCAATCAGTCTGGCTGCAGCTTTTTCGAAGAACTGCCCGACATGAAGCTTCCGATCATCGTATTTCGAGCTTGGACGTCTCGTTTGCGCGAGGCAGTCTTGTGGCGTGTTTGGGGATTGACGAAACTCGCATTTCTAGTTTTCCTGTCCATTTTCACTTTGATTCAATGAGTACTCTCATGCCACATATCAACCGACTGACAATGGCAGCCACGCTTTTAATACCTCTAATGGGGCATCACTTCACCGCAGCCTCTGTCCGCGCCGGCGAGCCAAAACTGTCGCCCGTCCAAGTCAGGCATGTGATAGACAGTCATTTCAGTCAGCGCACCGATTACCGTCCGGCGGACCTCATCACACGAGATGACACGAAGAAGGTGCTGGCAATGCTAAGTGCGGCCGGGTGGATCGTTCCCCAGTCCAGGAAACTGACCGAGGCCACATTGGCGCCGGAGAGTATCTTGGTTCGAACACTCAGCACAAAGAACGGAAAACGCTTCATGCGCCGCGTGGCCAAAGAGCACTTGATTTACGATCGACTGGACCGCGTGGCTCGCGTTTCCGGTGGTCCAGCCTTATTGCGAGATCTGGTGAAGCTGCCTGACGGGTATCGCTACGCCAAGATGCATCGTCCGCGAGCCGTCCCTGGCCTCCTTGAGTTGCTGCCGAAAACCGGGTCCGGAAAACGCCGCACCATCAAGGACTACGATAAGCCGACCGGTCGGATCTACACCGAAAAGGACTTGGCGAAGCAGTTGGCGCTACTGCAAAAGCAAAAGAAGGGATAGGCGTACAGTCACTTAACGCGGCGAACCGACTCAATGACAACCGGCTGAACCGGCGTGTTCACGAACTCGTCTCGGTTGTGCACCTTCACTTGGGCGATCTTCTGGACAACATCCTGACCGTCGATGACTTTGCCGAAGACGCAATAGCCATTGATCTCGCCATCATCCTGTTTCTTATAATCGAGTCCCGGGTTATCGACCAAGTTGATGAAGAATTGGCAGGTCGCACTGTTGGCGTAGTCAGGATGTCTTGCCATGGCAACCGTTCCCTTAAGATTCTTCAGCCCGTTATTCGCTTCACAGAGCGTTGGTGTTCGAGCTTCCTTCAGCTGGTAGTCCGCCCCATAACCACCGGCGGCGATCATGTAACCATCCTCGACGAAATGAAAGATGGTATTATCGTAGAACTTGCGTTCCACGTAGTTGTAGAGGAAGTTCTCGACCGTTCTGGGGGCCTTTTCGGGATCGAGTTTCAGTCGGATGTCCCCAAGCGACGTTTTGACAATCACTTCGGGCCGAAACCCGGCCGCACTGCGTGTTGGCGATTCGGAAGCTCTCACAGCTTCAGTCAGCCGTACCGGATCGAGGCCGTCTTCGGGCGTCCCCATCGCCGGCGTTTGCTCCGAGCGGATGCTGGCGTTGGGCACTGAGTCCGATTTGCCACCACAGCCGATCTGGCAAAGCAGCAATCCCGGGACCAACAACAGGACCGCACCAAAGAAACGAGTTAAGCCACGCATGCCAAAGCCTCCTTGCTTTCGGGCATTACCTCCGGCGCCATTTGGCTCGGAGTTGTTCAGGGTACCGATTTCTTCGTTTGTGACGTTGTGTGCAACAGTCGCACATGCAAGTCGACGAACCGCCAAGACCGCATCACGACACGGTTTTCATCCGTCACCGGCCGGTCGCAGCCGAACGCGCCACGCGGACCAAGGGATCGCATATCATGGACACTTCGGCGTTTTCATGCAACACGTTTTTCCGAGAAAGAATGAGACTAGCCCGCAAACCATGTTAATTTCACGAGTTACGGCCACATCGCAAATCCTGAATGCAATGGCCGCACCCGTTTTTTTTCCGACCCGTCATGCTCGGTCTGCCCGAACCCAGTGTGTTGGCGGCACGAAAACGGGGATCGCACGAACTCTCTCCTCGTTTTCTCGCCGTTTACATCGGCTGCCAGGCACTAGGCTTTGTCCCAAAACCCGGAGAAGCAGCGTTTCCGGGAGGGCGAAACTCCTGCTGAGCCTCTTGTTTTGTTGGCCAAACCGGCTCGGCGGGAGCCTCGCCCTCCCGTTTTGAGACAAAGCCTAGTACGCCCACCAGCCCATGTACGTTCCCAGATCGAACAGCCATGGATGCGTCCACGGATTGGTCAGACAATAGTTGGCCGAAAACAGACTGACCAGCAGGAAAACACCGATCAGCAGGTACCCTAAACGCTTACGCACCAGTACGTCGGCGGCCGGAACCGCACAAATCAACCACAACGGGATAAACCAGAACATCCAACGGAATCCACAGCTGACTCCTCCGTAGTTCCGATCCCCCTCGGGACGTGCAACATAAAACGTTAAGCAGACCAATACCAGCACGGAAACCGCCGCCGCCAATTCCCACCAGCCGGATCGCCGTTGTCGAATCAGCAGGACGACCCCCATCAGGCTAATCAGCCATATGGGCGAGAGTGAAAAGATTCCATGATGGCCAACCAACATGTGCATGGCATAGACCAACCGAGAAGGCTCGCCGCGGTCCACTCCCTGCTGCTTGTCGCGCCAGTATGATCCCTGATAGTCGTACCAATTGTTCCATTGCCGTATCTCGATATCCCCTTCTCCGGGAACAATCGCAAATCGCTTCGCGCCAACTCGGTCCCAGATTTCCCATCGCCGCCCGGGCCGGTCGACGAGCACGAGGGCTTGATCGGACAGAGAGATCCCTACCTGCTCCAGGTTCTTGGCCACAGCGTTAGGCAACTGTGCCTGGTCAAGCCGGCTTGCCAAACTACTCGGCAACCGCGCGACGACCGGGCCGTCACTCCGGTGTGCATAAGCAGGAGTCACGGTTCCGTGGGCCAAGTAGTTTGTCCCAAAAAAACCAATTGCCACCAGGCCGGCAGCCGGCACAAAGGCCAGGAACGTCCATTTACGTGATCTCCACACGGCGGCGATCGCAACAACCGCAAAGAAAGACAACGCCGGCAATTCGTTGGCGGCGGCAAATGCACTGAACAGTCCCGCGCCTGCATAGACCCAGCCACCGCGTCGATCGTTCTGCCAGATGTCAAGTATCATCGCCGTCGCGAACAAGACGGAAATCGCGGCCGGAACATGATTGTTTAAGGTCACGGCAAACGCGGTCAGAAACGTACCGAAAGTGGCGGCTAGCATTACATAGATTCGCGCCGCATCACTCTGACCAATCCGTTGAATCAAACGCATTAAAACGCCGAAGTAGGCAATCAGCGGCAACACGTTGGTAAGTATCAACATCAGCCGCATGACAAATGCCGGATTATCGGACAGGGTCTTACCGGTTACCTGCCGAATCACCCAGTATTCACCGGCCAGGAGCGTCGGGAACAGCGTCGGCTTGCTCGAGTAATCATGCTCGCGCCCGTCCGGGCCTCGATGCCGAACCCGATCAATTGACGACCAGAACCGCCGATGGGTCGTCGGATGCCGTTGGCGAATGATCGGATCGATCGCATAAGTTCCGTTTTCAACCAACGCGCGAACCGTGCACCAACGACTGCGATCGTTTGCACTTAACATGGGCGTTTCGCCGGTCGAAGCGCGCACGTTCATGATCCGAAGAACCATCACAGCCGTGCTGCCTGCTATCAGCAGCCAACAGCCCCAACGGTAAAGAGACGACACATCGCTCTGTTGAATCGTTGCCATGAATTATGATCGCTAAAATTGGGTGCGAGTCAATCCGCGTCCTGCTTGTTGAATTCAGAACCGTTGACGCGTTGGCTGACTGAATACGGTTTCCGATCTCGTCCAAAATGCGCGGTAATCAGTTCGGCCAGAAAACCAGCCGTCATGAACTGAGTGCCAAGAAGGACGGCAACAATCGAATAATAGAAGACGGCCCGTTCATGCAGGTTAACCACCGGCATCGATGCGATCGATCGAGAAACGATCCAAAGGACGGTCAAGACAAAAATCCCGCCTCCTCCCAGTACAAAAAACAGCAAGCCGATCGAGCCGAGCAAGTGCAGTGGCCGCTGCCCGAAACCGGTCAAGAAATAGACGGTAAGCAGATCAAGCAACCCTTTAATGAATCGAGCCGCGCCATACTTCGAATGTCCGAATTCCCGAGCTCGGTGATTGACCTCGATCTCGCCGACACGCCAGCCATGAGCCGAGGCCAGTACCGGCACGAAACGGTGCATCTCTCCATAAAGGTGCACCTCGTCAAAAACGCCGCTGCGATAACACTTGAACCCGCAATTGTGATCGTGCAACCGAACCCCGGTCATGCGGCCAACCAACCAATTGAATACACGCGATGGTCCCACCTTGTGCCACGGATCGTGCCGCACGCGTTTCCATCCACTCACAACATCCAACTGATTGTCCATCGCCTCCAAAAAACGAGGGATTTCGTGCGGATCATCCTGCAGATCCGCATCCAAAGTAAAAACCAGCGGTCCGTTGACGGCATCAAACCCGGCATTCAATGCAGCCGCTTTACCGAAATTCCTGCGTAACCGAATCCCACGTACGTCCCGGTGCTCTTTGGCCAACTGCTCAATTACCTGCCATGAACTGTCGGTCGATCCGTCATCAACAAAGATCACTTCAATCACATACGCGTTTTCCGAAGCCACATCGGCCAATTCCGAATAAAGCAATTTCAGACTCTCGGACTCGTTGTAAACAGGAATCACAATTGACAGCAGATCAGGTGTCATCGGCATCGTCCTGAGGATCAAAGGCTGCCCCTGCGGGCTCGTGCGACGCGTGTCGCCGAACGCGATACGCATCCATGTATAGAATAGCGGAAACAACCAACTCTGACAGCAACCAAACGGCCCGCAAGAGAACCGCCGACACGACCGCGACACCGGGATCAAATTGTGAGGCCAGCAGCGTCATCAGAATCCAATCTCGCACGCCAAGCCCGCCCGGTATCAGCGACAAGAAACCGGCCACCATGGCCAGTCCAACACTCGCAGTCAACAACGGCAGCTGGCCCAGCAGCTGCTGAAAGGAAATATCGACCGTCGGCATTGACCGCAACGTCGCCGCGAGGCTGATTCCCAGAAACACCCAACCAATACTGATAAAGACCCACCCGGTTCCCATCAGGCGGAAATCAACGCCGGCAATCGCGCGGTCAATTCGAGGATTCGCCCGATGCAACTGCAACCACCGTACAATCTGCCGAAAAAGAGGAGGAAATGTCGGTACGCCTGCCCCGATCATCAGCCCCACTGCCAGCAAGGTAAGCCACCAATTCGGGCTAATAGCCAGCAGGATTGCCGCAGAGACAAAAGCGCCCACCGCCATCATCGTCAACGTCTCGACAAAAACGCTCGTCGCCGCAACGGTCGTGTCAACTCGGTCGCTACGAACCAAGCTGGTTCGCAGCACGACCACCATCGCCTTGCCCGGTACATACTTGCCCAAATGGCCAATCCAGAATGCGCGAAGCGTTTCGGACCAATGGGGACGCTGTCCCATCGCGCAAAGCGTTCGGTGCCAGAAAATCCAACAGGGTAACAAGCCAGCCAAATAACTGAATCCGGCCAGAACCAGCCATTGCGGCTGCACCTTCCAGATCTGAAAACGGTGCGCGGTAAACTCTTGCTCCGCCTGATGCACGGTGCGCAAGATTCCCCACGTGACCAGTCCGAGGACCGCGATCCTCAGCACAAACTTTGCAAGGGCAATCCATCGCTTTTTTCGTGACAGCGTTTAAGAACGCAATCGAGAATCTCCTACGGCGAGAAGGGCCACCGGGTGAAAGCACGGCCTCCCCGTTGCTGCACGCTCGCCCAGACGCACCCACCGGTACGAGCACGTCAGAATCGGAGATGTACGTCCAACCAACCATTCAGAACATGAATTGGCACGTTCTTTCCCAACATTGCTCAGCGCATCGGCACCTGCGTATTACCAACGTCAAAGATCGTTAAGCTTTTGCCAAAGTTCCAGCGACCAACGGGAGCGGACCATTGGGGCCCCGAGCGGTCGGTTGGATTTGGTTGCGGCCCTGCCGCTCCGTGCGCCCAAGTCTCTTGCCGCCTCCAAAGATGAGTCCATTCGCCGCTGCCAATACCTGTTCACTGCTCAATAAGGTCTGTAAGAAACAGACAGGCCCATTGTGGACGTTCATCGCTCGCAAAACAAGACGAGTTTGCACGACTCTCGCAACTGGCTAACCAACGTACCATCAAGAACTTCGGCATTCCGCAGACCCAAATCCCCGGAATGCTTTCAGCCAAATTCCCGTTCCGCCAGCCTAATCGAAGCCTTATCGACACAAAGAAACGGGTTTTTACGTGGAATCACGTCCTAATGCCAAGTTTTCTATTTACGCCGACCGCCCGATCCGGTTACCATAGCGGCCTGATTTATCCAAACTCTCTTCACGGAGTGAGTGGGCCATGAACGGACTCGCCGTGCTATTGTCGGTTGCGGTTATCGGTGTTGACTACGGGTGGCAACCCGCCCCAAATGGTCAGCTCGAGTACATTATTCAGATTGAGCCGAACTTGATCGAGACGATGCGAGCCGGCTCGGAAATCGTCAGTGAAATTCATCCTGATGCGCGGGGAGTGCGCCGTTTTCGTATTCGAATCGGCACTGGGCCGCTACCGCGTCTTGGTGGTTCGGCCGCCGCCGCCCCTGGATCCGGAGCCGCGCCTTCGGGCTCACGATCGGTTATCCCACCAAACACGGGCTCGCCGACAGGCCAGGCCAACGTACCCCGTCTGTCCGATTCGCGAGCCAACCAGTCCTGGTCGTCGTCTGGCACATCCACGCAACCGCATGTCTCCGCGCCGCCATTGCTGACCCTGCCTCCACCACCCTGGACACTCGACGAACAGGCTCAGATGCGAAGCGTCCTGGTCGGCGGCCGGCAGGGCTCGCGAGACGCAACGAATAATGCTGCGGCAGGGACCGGGAAACGCGCCGACGTCCTACCCCCCAATATGTCGGGGCAATCCAACATATCAGGCCAATCCAATCAGTCGACCAACATGGGCGCACACCCTGGTGGTTCCTGGCAGCCACCTACCGGCATGCAACCCTTCAACAATCGTGCCACGGGCGCCACACCGGGTCCCACAATCGGAGCCACTCTGTTCGGCCCCGCACAGCCACCGTCAAATGCCTCGCCGGCAACTGGCATTTCACCGCCGAACCTGGCGATTTCGCCACCCCGGTTCGATTTGGGCCCCCAGCCGCCAATCCGAGATCCCGATGCGCGTGCGAAAAACGGCGGGGCTCAAGGGAAGACTCGCATCGCGTCTCAGCCCAACCATCCGAAAAAACTGCCGACACTCCTTGATATCGTCAAGCGAGAAAACAAAGGCACGGAGGGCAGACATAGCTTGGTCTCCCGCTTGTCCGAAATGGACAATCCCAAATCGGTTGCCTCCACCAAGCCGGAACTTGATCAACAAACGGCGGAACGTCTGGCCGAATTGCAGGCCAAGCCGTGGTTTCCATTGATCGTAACCTCCATGTTGTTATTCGCCTCGCTGGCCGCGAACGCCTATCTGGGCTGGATTGCCGTGGGCGTCTATCGCCGTTATCGCGATGTTGTCCGACAATTGCGCCGAGCGACAACCGCCACAATCTAACAGCCTGCCAGAAAACGCCCCGTGTTACCAACCGACGCCGAGACGGTGCAAACTCGGTCGCCTCGGCCGACCATCTTGGTTTCGCCACGGGTCGTCAGATCGGCATTCGCAAAGCGCTAGAAGAAAACCTTGAAGAACCGGGTGATGTCATTGGCTGACACAAAGACCATCAGTGCCAGCAGCAATGCGATTCCGATCAGAGTCAATGTGATCTGCAGACGTTCGTCAACCGGTTTTCCGGTAATTCCCTCGGCCGCAAGAAACACCATGTGTCCGCCATCGAGGGCCGGGATTGGCAGGAAATTTAGAATTGCCAGGTTGGCACTCAGGAACGTCAGGAACAACAATAGCCGGGCGATCCCCTGTGAAGCTTCCGAGCCGGCCACTGCGGCGATCATAAGCGGTCCACCCAGGTTTTTGGGCGACAGTTCGAGCGTCACAAGTTTCCGCAGCACGGTGAGAACTCGAAACAGCTGTTCTTTCGTTTCACGTAGACCAAGGCTCCATGCCAAGCCCCACGAATCGGCCGTATGCACGCGTTGCAACGGACTCAGTCGCAGGCCTCGCTCAGAAGAAAACCACACCTTGGCAATCGTGGGAACCAGCACGGCCTTCATCTCCTGCCCACTCTGCTGATAGACCAGATTCAACTCGACGTCATCAGGCATTTTTTGCAGGATACCATGCACGTAAGGCCAGTTCTGCTTTTTCTCATCGAGCTCGATCGGCTTGTCGTAACGGCCAATTAGCATCTTGGCCAGTTCCGCGTTTTGCTCGTTCTTGATAGTAAAGAAGGCAGATGCCAGAACGTCGCCGGGTTGCATTCCGGCCGCTTCGGCCGGGCTGCCCGGTGTAACAGCCCCGACAATGTGACTGACCGGGTAGGCGACGCCAATCGCTTCGATGGCAACCAGAGAAGCGGGTCCGAAATCGGTGATGTACCGATAACGCGACTTGGGACGAACAACCAGTTTGACCGTCTTGCGATCACCGCCATCTACTCGTTCGACTTCCACGTCCACTTCACGGTCGATCCAGGCGCGAAATCGCTGCGGAAGTATGATCGGATCGCCAACCACCTGGCCATCGACCGACCGAATCACATCGCCCACTTGAAACCCGGCTGATTCGGCAGGCGATCCATTTCGGACCGCCTGAATCGGACCGATTTCCATTTCCAGCCCGACTTGTTTCATGGGATTCGGCGGGAGCGTGATTTGGAGCAATTGGCGTGGTGCATCGGCCGACGTTTGGGGCTCGGCTCGCTCGACCATCAGTGTCACGCTTTGCCCGATCTTTCTCGCCAATGCGGCATCGAATTCATCGGCGGGGATATCCCCCTGCTCGTTTGCTCGAGCGGCAGAAAACCGAGTCCCGTCAACACCAACAATACGATCGCCTCCCAACAGAGGCTTATTGGTCCGACCGGCAGCCAAGTACGGGATTACGGGATGCTCTTTGGCCAACGTGGTGCTGATGGTTTGTCGAATCCCGATCATCACAAAATTGGCGATTCCCAGCTTCTTAAGGCGATCACTGGGGCGAAGCACAATCTGCTTGCGTTTGTTGTCCGGCAGTTGTAACGTGAATTGGATCGGTTGCGGTTCATCGCCCGTACCACTGTGGGCGACTTCTTGCTGAAGGTCCCACATGAAACGCAGATGTTCACTCTCTTGTCCGTCCTGTCCGATTTGAATGATACGGGATCCGATCGGGACATCGTTGACCCACGCCGGGGAGCCCGGAGTCGTGCCACCGATCTCGCAGGGGTCATATTTAACGCCCATGTGATAAGCAACCGCGGCAAAGACAACCGCGAAGATCAAGTTCATCACCACTCCGGCCGAAATAATGGCCATGCGCTGCGGGACGGACTTGGCCGGATAGCTGCGTGGATCCCACTCGAAATCGTCATTCTCTTCAGCGACACCCGACGCGCCGTCTTGCGATGCGGGCTTGCTCGATCCATCGGTCAACGAGGGATCTGCCGAGCCGGTTTTCGACGAGTCCTCCGATGGGACATCTGCGGGAGGGGAGTCGGCCTCCGCCTTGCGCAGTTTGATCCGTTCCGACTCCTTCTGGGCATTCGTTGGGTTATCGTCTTGGCCCAGCATCTTGACATAACCGCCAATTGGGATGATGCCGATCCCATACTCGGTCTCGCCCCATTGGTATCTGGCCAGCGCACTGGGCAATCGAACCGGTCCAATTCTGATCGGAACATCGAAACCGACGTAAAACTTCTCGCACTTGACGCCGCACGCTTTGGCGACGAGAAAATGCCCGAGCTCATGGACAAAAATCACAAGCCCAAGACCGATCAGGACTTTTAGGATCGTCCAAAGAACGTCGAGGGACCCGAGCAAGGAAAACGAAGCGATTAAGTGCGAATCCACCGAGCAACCTCCTCCCGCGCCCACCGATCACACTTCAACAAAGTGTCCAAGGTGGGATTGGGATCATAGTCATGATGTTGTAATACTGCGTGGCAGGCGGGAACGATATCCATGAAACCGACGTGGCCTCCCAGGAAACCAGCAACCGCCGCCTCGTTCGCCGCGTTCAACACGGCTCCCGACGTTCCACCCACTCTCGCCACTTCGTGCCCCAATGCCAACGCGGGGAACCGCTCGGGATCAGGCGGCAGTAGCTCAAGCTGAAAAGACTGTTGCCAATTCATGCTCGGAGCGGGCACCGCCCAGCGATCAGGGTACGTCAATGCATACTGGATCGGCAACCGCATGTCCGGCGGACTCAGTTGAGCAATCAGTGAGCCATCTTGAAATTCGACCATCGAATGGATGATTGACTGCGGGTGCACCACCACCTCGATCTGATCAGGGGACAAATCAAACAACCATCTGGCCTCGATAATCTCCAACGCTTTGTTCATCATCGTCGCCGAGTCTATCGTAACTTTCGGGCCCATGTCCCAGGTCGGATGCGCCAACGCCTGCCGCACCGTGACGTCTTGGAGTTGATCAACCGGCAGTTCGCGAAACGGTCCACCACTGGCCGTCAGGATGATTCGGCGAACATCCTTCCGATTGCCGGCTCGCAAACACTGAAAAACAGCACTATGTTCGCTATCGATCGGCAGAATGGTTGCGTTATGCTTCCTGGCAAGTGCCATCACCAACGGACCGCCAACAACCAAGGTCTCCTTGTTTGCCAGGGCGACGGTCTTGCCGGCCTCGATCGCCGCCCATGTGCTCGTCAACCCAGCGCTGCCGACAATCGCAGCCACCACCACATCTACGTCCGAACGCTGGATCCAGTCGCACAGGCTGTCATGTCCTTCCAAGACGCGGACGGTCGAGGGCAAGGACGACCAATCAAACCGACCAGCCACGTTGACGTCGGTTGCCGCAATCCAGTGCGGCGTTGTCGCCAATTCACGCGCCTGCTGACACAGCATCTCCAAGCGATTGTGGGCCGAAAGCCCCACCGCATTCAACTTGCCATTGCTGGCGCGTATCACACTAAGCGTGCTACGACCGATACTACCGGTGGAACCGAGAATGGCGATGTTGCGAGGGTACTCGGGCATTAAACCAGACGATCCAGCGGAGAACTCTGCTTAGAACATAGGGCGGCAGGGCCGCAACCAAATCCAAACTACCACTCGGGCCCCCAATGGCCCGCTTCCGTTGGTCGCTCGAACTCGGTCACACACGTAACGATCTTTGAAGTTAGTAATAAAGGGCGAACCCTGTGGCCAAGCGTCCCCAGGTGAATTGAAACACACTTGCTATTTGCTGGACCGTTTCGGCCGCATTTTCCAGAACATTCGTCATGAGAAGTGCTCAAGGGCAAACAGCACAGTCAAAAACGGACCGTCGACTGTCAATCGCTCGACAGCACATGGTAGGTTAAAACATCCGTTCTCTCAAGAACTTATGAAATGCGAGCGTCCGGGACGCAGCCCGCCGATTTGGCATACGTTGCCCAATTTGGCGGATTGACCAGCGCGTCGGCACAACACAATTCATGCGCCGAGCGCGAAAGGATAGCAATCGGACCAACGAGCCACGAAACAGCAACATAACCCGCGACACATTCTAGACTTGCGTTCGCCGTCCCACAACCCAGCTCTCAGTTTCCGAGTGGGCAAATGCCAACAGCAGCGTATAATAGTAGACTATGTGCCTTTCCGCTGCCCAAGTCTGTTGAACAAGGAAGCCATGTCGTAATGCTGGCTCCGAGCTACCGCTCGGCGTCCCATTAACCCGCTCCCGTTGGTCGCTGAACTTGGGCAAGCACCTAACGATTTTGAGGTTAGTAATCCAGAGTGGCAATGTCTAGCTGACAGGTGCGTTAATGAATCGCCGCGGCGATTTGCACTTAGCAGGGGGTAACCCGAATCAGGCCCTTGATGTCGAACGGCCGATAGCCTGCCGGAAGCACCCGTTCAAGACACTCAATACCTACCCAACCCCCATGTCGCGAAAAGGGCTTTTCTGTAAGTATACAGACGATGTCCGTGGACAGGCCGACTAAGCGTTCTCGCGTCAAGCGTATCGATCCAGGCGGCCCCGGACGATGAGGTGAAAATGGCTGAGAGGATCCGTTTTGACCGGCGACACGTATCGCGACGATCGGAAAGTGAACGTGTCGAGAGACGCTTTGGGGACAACCGATCACACACGATCAGAACAGTTGATGCCCGGCAGCGGTGCCGGCATCGTGAATACTCGTACGAGGTCTACCGATGACACAAGAAGATGGCTCGAACCGAAAGAGCTCGGAAAACAAGTCAAACGGCCAAAATATCGTGCTCTACCTTGTCGCGGTAGCCGCCGGGGCAGCACTCCTGGTCATGTGGGTGGTAAAAACCAACAATCCGGTAATCACGTATCAAGATTTCCTTCAGTTGGTCGATGTCAACCAGCCGGGCGTTCAGAGCGATGGCTCGATCGTGGTTCAAACCGAACACGCAGGAAAACCGGTACGCGTCCGCTACACCAATCTGCGCAATGTTTCGATTGGTGACCGGACGATCCACGGCACAGTCGACCTCGAGTATCTGACACCCGTTCGCGGCGACACGAAGCGATCGGGAGTCAAGTTTGTTACGTACAAAAGCAATTCAGATGCCGTCGAAGCCTAATTGAACAAGCGGCTTCAGAGCAGTACGTTGAAGTGGACGAACGATCCGGAACCGAGTGCATGGCGTGCTTACCTGCCAATGCTGGTTTTGACCGGTGTCCTGGTCTTGTTCTTCCTTGTCATGATGCGTCGTTTGGGCGGAGCTGGCTCGCCCATGCAATTTGGACGAAGCCGCGGCAAGCTTTACGCGATGGAGGATCTCGGGGTTACCTTCGACGATGTCGCGGGAATTGACGAAGCGGTTGAAGAGGTGCGTGAAGTCGTGGGTTTCCTGCGATCTCCTGAAAAGTACCAACGTCTGGGAGGTCGAATCCCCAAGGGCGTCCTGTTAGTCGGACCGCCTGGAACCGGCAAGACGTTGCTGGCAAAAGCGATTGCGGGAGAAGCCGGAGTGCCTTTTTTCAGTCTTTCCGGGAGCGACTTTGTCGAGATGTTTGTCGGAGTCGGAGCGGCCCGGGTACGCGACATGTTCCAACAGGCCGAGGCAAAGGCACCGTGCATTATCTTTATTGACGAAATGGACGCCCTGGGAAAAACTCGAGGGGCAAGCATCGTCGGGGGTCACGACGAACGCGAACAAACACTCAACGCCCTGTTGGTTCAGATGGACGGCTTCGAATCCAACTCGGGCGTTATCGTGATGGCGGCGACGAATCGTCCGGAAACGCTCGATCAAGCGTTATTACGTCCGGGCCGTTTCGACCGCCAAGTATTGGTTGATCGCCCTGACATCCGTGGCCGAGAGGACATCTTAAAAGTACACGTCAAGAACGTAAAGCTGGATGGCAAGATTGCCTTGCACGAAGTGGCGGCCATCACCCCCGGTTTTGCCGGAGCGGACTTGGCCAATCTGGTCAACGAGGCCGCACTGCTGGCCGCCAGGCGTGAAAAATCGACTGTTGGCATTTCCGAGTTCAATGAGGCAGTCGAACGGGTGACGGCAGGCCTGGAAAAGAAACAACGCGTCATGGACGCGGACGAAAAGGAACGCGTCGCCTATCATGAAAGCGGCCATGCACTGGTCGCCGTCAGCCTGCCAAATACCTACCCGGTTCACAAAGTCTCGATCATTCCACGAGGCGTCGCGGGACTCGGCTATACGCTCCAACGCCCCGAAGGGGATCGGTTCCTGATGACGCAGTCCGAATTGGAAAGCCGAATTCAGGTTTTGATGGGCGGCACAATCGCCGAGGAGCTGATCTATAACGACATCTCCACCGGTGCACAAAATGACTTGCAACGGGCGACCGACATTGCTCGGAGCATGGTAACGGAATTTGGCATGAGCCGGTTGGGACGCGTGAACTATCATGGCGGAACGCGATCGGCCTTCCTGATGTCACCGGACGACGGAGCGCATGCACACAGCGAACAGACAGCTCGAGAGATCGACCAAGAAATCCAGCGAATCATCAGCACCGCAATCGAACGTGTTCGGCATATTCTGGAACTTCGCCACGCATCGCTCGAAGGAATCTCTCGACGCTTGGTCGAAGTTGAAGCAATTGACTCAGAGGAGCTGAGTCGAATCGTCGAAGAGACATCTCCCGGGCCGTTCGTCATGCCCGGCACAACGGAACAACCTGGCCGTCTCTTGTCGAGTGATCCCGCCGAGTCGTCCGGGGAAAGCTCGCCAGAACGCCAGGACGCATCCTGAAACCGACCAGAAACCCCGTTTACTGCAACGGGGTTCAATCAACCGCAAACGGCGTGTGCGCGGAATCCGCGACGTAACCGTTCACGGCCCTTGGCTGGGAACGGTTACCGATCGAACAGCGGCCGCATCGCCCCAAACCTTTTCGGGACCCGTTCCTGGATCGCGTCTAGCGATCGAACCACGACTTCACGGCGTGAATCGTGGTAGCGCGGCCCGCTTGGGCGATCGAAGTCGTCAGCGGAATCTCCTTGGGACAGACCTGCACGCAGTTTTGCGCGTTGCCACAGATCTGAACGCCCCCTTGGCTGCTCAAAACATCCCATCGTTCGCTGGCATGGTAACGACCTGTTGGATGTGCATTAAACAAGATCGCCTGGCTGATGCCGTGGGGTCCAATAAAGTGCTGGCTATAAAGCGTCTCCTGACGCTGCTCGAACTCCTCAGCCGTTTCGCCCTCCATGCGTGTCACATCGAGCAACGCGTACTGTGGACAAGCCTCGACGCAACAGCCACAAGTCATGCATTTACTTAGTGGATAGAGGTGTTCCTGTGTCTGTGGAGTTTGGCGAGGTCCGGGCCCCGCATCATGGTAGCCGTCGACTGGAATCCAAGCCTTAATGTGTGTCAACGCGTGAAACAAACGGTTACGATCAACCATCAGATCGCGGATGACCGGAAACTTGGTCATCGGTCGCAGCTCGATGGCGGTCGGCTGATCATCTAGCAAACGATCGACCAGTGCCGAGCAAGCTTGGCGCACGACACCGTTGATCAGCATCGTACATGCACCACAGATCTCTTCCAGGCAATTGCATTCCCAGACCACCGGGGTCACTTTCTTGTCATCGATCGTCGCCGGATGAGCAGCGATCTTCTGCAAAACGCTGATCACGTTCATGTCGGATTCATACTTGACTCGATGACGTTCCCAGTAACTCGCCCGACCGGGACCATCCTGGCGGAGTATGCGCACATTGATGAATTCAGGGGCG
Source organism: Planctomycetota bacterium (assembly GCA_024274855.1). Taxonomy (GTDB): domain Bacteria; phylum Planctomycetota; class Planctomycetia; order Pirellulales; family Pirellulaceae; genus JAJSAJ01. Next base: position 15,401 of record JAJSAJ010000251.1, read on the forward strand.
TTGCGTCCGTTTTGCGTCGCAGCCATCGTTAGAATCACCTCAAATAATAAGCAGTCTCTTGTCGTACGCGTCAGGCGATCGTGTCGCGGTCCTTCCGCTTCGCGCCAACGCGTTCCCTTCTTCAAACTAAAACCAGCCGCCCACCATCAGGAGCCGTCCGCCACCTGCCGTGACGCCATGCGTTCGCTCCAAACATCTTCGATCACTTCCGCACCGACCAACCCGTACAACCGGGGACGGGGCGGAATCAGTGAGGTATCGACGTCCTCATACGACAGCTCGACGTCCGAACCCTGCCAAGTCGCGATTGTCGACTTGAGCCATTTACGGTTATTCTCTTCGAATCGGTCACACCATGCTTCGGCTTCTAGACGGCGTTGCTTGGGATCCTCCGCAGTCAAACTCGGCATTTGAAACTCGGGCTTGAAGTGGGCACCTCGGCACTCATCTCGTTGTAACGCACCTTTTAGAATTGCCTTGGCCAACGGAAACATGTCGAGCAAGGCCTTCAAGAACACAACGTTCTGATTGGTCCACTGACCGGTGTCTGAAAGGCAACAGCGATGCACTCGCTCGGATAGTTCGTTGACTTTCACGATCGCATCACTCAACTCGTCGTTGTGGCGAACCACCGTCGCGGCACGGGTCATGACCTCGCCGAGTTCCTGGTGCAACAAGTAAGGATTCTCGTCGCCCGACGTCCGCTGCAATAACTCCTGATGCACACGCTGATGAAAGGCCGCGGCATTGTCATAGAGCGACTCGGGTTGGTCCGCCACCGAACCTTTCTGATTCTCCAATGCAGCAGCCAGACCGGGGGCGACGACCAAGCCGTCGAAAATACAACTCAATAGCGAGTTGGCTCCGAGACGATTTCCGCCATGATACTGATAGTCGCACTCGCCGATCGCATACAATCCTGGAATACTCGTCAGATTATTCACGGGTGACCCGACATCAAGGCCTCCCTCGGCCGTTCTTTGGTAATCGGTCCACAGCCCCCCCATCGAGTAATGAACGGCGGGAAAGATCTTCATCGGCATGACACGAGGATCAACACCCTGAAACTTCTCGTAAATCTCAAGGATGCCGCCCAGTTTTCGGTCAAGCTCCCGAGCGGAAATGTGCGTCAAGTCCAAGTAGACAGACTGCCGACCTGGCTCAACACTCAGACCTTCGCGAACACAGATATCAAAGATCTCCCGCGTTGCAATGTCTCGTGGGACCAGATTCCCGTATGCGGGATACCGCTCTTCCAAAAAGTAGTACCGTTCAGCAACGGGGATATCCCGAGGATCTCTCGGGTCCTGCGGGGTGCGCGGCACCCAAACACGTCCGCCTTCACCGCGCGCCGATTCGCTCATCAGTCGCAGCTTGTCAGCACCGGGGATCGCTGTCGGATGGACCTGAACAAACTCGGCGTTGGCGTACTTGGCACCCTGCTGGAAACAGCGGCTCGCCGCACTCCCATTGGAAACCATGGACATGGTTGACCGGCCAAAAACCAGACCGCATCCACCCGACCCCACAACAACAGCGTCCGCCGGAAACGCCCGAATCTCCATCGAGACAAGGTCTTGAGCCACGCAGCCTCGACAGACTCCGTTGTCGTCAACAATCGGACCCAAAAAGTCCCAGAAATTATACTGTTTGACCTTACCTTCACTTCGCCAACGCAGCATCTGCTCGAATAACGCGTACAGCAACTGCTGGCCGGTCGTCGCCCCTGCAAACGCCGTCCGTTTGTAGAGCGTGCCGCCAAATCGACGCCGGTCCAGAAAACCCTCGGGTGTTCGATTGAACGTCACTCCCAACCGGTCCATCAGATCAACGATGGCGGGCGCCCAATCCGTCATCTCCTTCACGGGTGGCTGATGCTGCAGAAAATCCCCCCCATAGACGGTATCATCAAAATGCTTCCACTCGGTGTC
>JAJSAJ010000252.1 GCA_024274855.1 Planctomycetota bacterium
ACGCCGGCCCCCGGCGATTGGTGCTGACTCTGAATTACTGACGGCAAACATGCGTGTGGTTTTCACCGTGTTCGATTTCTCGTGACTGATGCATTCACACACGGCGCTGGACAACTGAAATGTGCGATGCGTTGGGCTATTCGCAATGATTTAAATGGTCGATCCTAACACCGACGGTGGAGGCAACATAATGAAGACGTGCCGAATTGCAACAATAAGTGTGATGGGTGCCCTGGCTCTGATGGTTTGCCGCGAAGTAACTGCCAACACAATCGACCAGACTCCGCCACCGGCAATGACCGGTCCGGCTAGTTTCTACGTGGCCACCAACGGGAACGATGGCTGGTCGGGAAGACTGGCCGATCCGAACGGCGACAAGACGGACGGCCCATACGCAACGCTCGAACGTGCCCGAAGTGCTGTTCGGGATCTGAAGAGATTCGGAGCCAATTCAGGCAAGGCTGTCATCGTCGAAATTCGAGGCGGTTATTATTCACTGAACAGCCCATTCGAGCTGCAGGCCGAGGATTCGGGAACGCCTGGCTCGCCGGTTATTTACCGCGGCCGCTCCGGGGAAACCGTTCACCTTTCCGGTGGTCATTGGATGCCGCCCGGTGCGTTTGCACCGGTCGTCGACCCGAAGATACTGCAGCGACTTGATCCAACCGTGCGAGGGCGATTGCAGCAGGCGGGGCTCGAAGAACTTGGGAACATGAAGATAACCATGGCTCCGACCAGGTATCGAGGCGTCCCGCTGGTCCCGGAATTGTTTTTCAACGAGAAACGAATGACCGTGGCTCGTTGGCCGAATAAAGGCTGGGCGACTATCGCCAAGATCATCGACTCCGGATCCCGTCCTCGCGACGGTGACAAATCGAACCGTTGTCCCATATTCGAATACTCCGGAAAAAGACCCGCGAATTGGAATGTGGGTGCCGGTGTCTGGCTGAAAGGCTACTGGTGCTATGATTGGTATGCAGAAACGATTCGAGTGAAAACCGTTGATCCTCAAGAGCGACAAATCTCGCTGGCAGCACCTGCACATTACAGTCTGAAACAAGGGAACCCGTCGCCTCGTCGCTACTACGCGCTGAATCTTCTCGAGGAGCTCGATCAACCCGGTGAGTACTATATCGACGGTACTGCCAAACGGCTCTATTTCTTGCCGCCGGGCGAATTGGCCGGAGCTCGAATCGAGCTATCAACACTGAACGGGCCAATTTTCTCTCTCACGAACGTGTCACACGTTGTTATCCACGGGTTTGTCATTGAGAATAGCCTGAGAGACGGTATCCAGATCATCGGCGGACGTGACAACACTGTTGAAGCGTGCGAGATTTGTAACACACGCCAGCTGGGAATCAAGGTTTCCGGTGGAGTCCATCATCGGATTCAATCATGTGATATTCATGATACGGGCACCGGCGGGATCGCCTTGGCAGGCGGGGATCGAAAAAGCTTAACCGCCGGCCGGCACGAGGCTGTGAATAACCACATTTGGCGATTCTCGCAGAACCAGCTGACTTATGCGAATGCATTATTGCTGGGCGGAGTCGGAAACATCGCAGCCCATAACCTGATCCACGACGCACCCCATCAGGCGATTGGCGTTAGTGGTAACGACCACATCTTTGAATACAACGTCGTGCATCACGTCTGCACGGAGACTGACGATTGCGGTGCCTACTACAAAGGACGCAACCCTTCTTGTCGCGGCAACATTGTCCGGTTTAACTTCTGGCATGACATCGGCAGCCCGATGGGACATGGGAACGCGGCAGTCTATTTTGATGACGGAGATGGTGGCGATACGGTGTTTGGAAATGTGTTCTTTCGGTGCGGTGATCCGGGGCGCGGTTCATTCGGCACGGTGTTTTCGCATGGCGGACACGACATCCTCGCTGAAAACAATATCTTTATTGAGTGCAAACGGGCCCTTGGATCGGCTCCCTGGAATAACACACGTTGGAAAAGCTATATCAACGCAAAGCTCTGGCAGACCCGGCTACTAAGAGAAGTGGATATCACGAAACCGCCGTACACAACACACTACCCGAAACTCGTCGGATTCATGAACCCGAAGCCCGACCAGAAGCGAGTCAGTCGCTCGATTCGAAACGTGTTTGTGCGCTGCGCGGACATCAGCAGCGGCAACTGGCAGGTCGAACCGGCACAGAATTGGGTAACTGACCGCGATCCGGAGTTCGTGGATGCTTCGAAACGAAACTTCCAACTCCAAGCTGATTCCACCGTATTCAAGAATCTGCCTGGGTTTCAGCCCATCCCGTTTGAGAAAATGGGATTGATTGCGGATTCACTCCGATCGACATTGCGAAACGAGCATCGCGCCGCGGGGCGGTAAATCGCAAACAGCTAGAGTGTTTGCATGGCGTTGTCGATCGCCTGGCCGCTCGACGTTCTCAGGACCGGCGAATGAATTGTTGTCACGTTTACTGGGGGACGATGCGTCGATTCGGGGTCGCCCACGGACTTGTCCCGTGGAAGCGAAAGTCTCTCAAGCTACTGGGCAGCCGAGCGCGCGTCCCGAACCGAGGGGGCTTCGTGCGGCGATCCTCCTTAGCTGCGAGACTGATTCACCCATGGGACAAGCCCATGGGGGTCTGTACGCGGAAGAGTGCGACAGTGAGTGATTGGCGAGTCCTTAGGTGACGGAATGAGATGCCGAGTACACTCAATTGATCGACATTTGGGCAGAGGCGAAAACGGGGCAACTTGCGGAAATCGAATAGCCACATCTTTCAACGGACGCGGTATGAACGTAGACTCGTATTGTGGGACGCACGACTATCCATACTAAAGGAGCACGGTCAATGAACCGCCTGAATCGTCGCCGTTTCGTTGTTACAAGCCTTGCCGTGGGCACATCGGCTGTTGTTTCACCGCGACGCTTGTTCGCGGCCAGCGCTAACGAAGAGATTAACGTTGGCATGATCAGTTGTGGCGGGCGAGCCGGAGCACACATGAAGGCCTTCAGCGGAATGGATGGCGTTCGCATCGCTGGGCTATGCGATCCCGATGAAGAACGCCTCGGCATCGCCAAGAAACGATTCCCGAAGGCGAAAGCATGGATCGACCCTCGGAAGCT
>JAJSAJ010000253.1 GCA_024274855.1 Planctomycetota bacterium
CAGCCGGACCCTGTTTGCCTGCTGCTGGACCGGATTGCGATCACTGCCGCAAAACACCCGTGTAACCGGGGCGCGGTCACCTACGATGTGACGCGTGATAGTCTCGCGAACCGGTTGGCCGCGAGCAGAGCACGGTCACGGCCGATTCAATCACGTGCGGTTCTTCGGAGGGGCGAAGCCGACGGGGCTGCTACGTGTGGTGCGGGCGGACCTGTGACTGGGCTGTCAATGTTCCCAAGATACTGGCGCCGTACCTCGTCATGCTGTTTGATCTCCGAGGGCGTGCCGTTGCAGAGTACCGTCCCGTCACTGATCACGTAGCACCGGTTGACCGTCTGTAAGATCTCGCGAGCGGCATGATCCGTGATCAGGATCGAGATGCCCTGTTGCCGCTGAAGATCGCGAACGATCTTTTGGATGCTCTTAACGGTTACAGGGTCGATTCCCGCAAATGGCTCGTCCAGCATGATGATCTCCGGTTCCGAGATCAAGCATCTTGCGATTTCCAATCGGCGCCGCTCTCCCCCGGACAGCTTGGAAGCGCGAGACTTGCGAACGTGTTCAATATTGAATTGTGCAAGCAGTTCGTTGCAGCGCTGGCGACGTGTTTTCGAGTTCACGTGGAGCAGTTCCAGCATGCACAGCAAGTTTTGCTCAACGGTCAACTTGCGAAAAACGCTCGATTCTTGAGCCAGATATCCCATACCTCCTTCGCTGGCACGGCGATACATGGGCCAGTTCGTTACATCCCGGCCACCCAGAAGCACGTTTCCCGCATCCGGCTCGATAATGCCGCAAATCATCCGAAAGCAGGTTGTCTTGCCGGCCCCGTTAGGACCCAGCAACCCGACGATTTCGCCTTCTGCTACACGAAAATCAATCCCGTCCACAACACGTCGTCGGCCAAAGGACTTTACTAGGCCATGGGCTTCCAGGATATCCATGTGTCATTGTCCTCCTTGACTTGTCCGCGAGACCAACCGGCGTTGACTGGTCAGTGAATTAGTCGGAACCGTGGAAAATTCGGGTATAGCAGGCGATAGCCGGTCACCGCCGTGAAGACAGGGATAGGCTGCTTCCACGGATGTGGCCAGTAGATGAGCAACGCTTTGCCAATCAACAATTCACGCGAAAAAAAGTGTTTTTGCCAAAGCCGCGCGTCGGAACTCTGTGGGCTGTTGTCACCCATCGGAAAGAACTGATCCGGACCCAAATGTTCCACCAGCTCGTCCCGTTCGGCAAACAGGTCCGTGGTCGCCCAACGAGTCGGGTCGTGCAGAATCGCCAGTATGCGTCGGGTTCCGTAGGAGACGCGGTACTCATAGGGCGGATTGCCGTGAGTCGCAATGTAATAGACGTCCCGCAAGACACGAAGGCGGTGAATGTCCATCGCCAAACCACGACTGCCGATTCCAGCTGGTGCCGCGTCACCAGGTTCCTCGGGGGACCAGGTGGGACGGTCAGCTGGGGGTGGAACGTAGGTTGTTGGGCCGTCGAAATGAACGCGTTTTTCGTTGATCCACAATCGAATCTCCGCGTCAACGTTGCTCATGCGAACTTCGTAACGGCCCGGCTTGCGCATCGATGTCGTTGCGGTTGGATGGGCCGCTGTATGGCCGTCGTCAGATTGGAATTGTTGTTCTGGTTCGCCCTGTATCGACAAAACTGCTTTGCCGGTCGCGGCGTCGATTCGAGCAACGTAATGCACTCCCCCTTTGACTAACTGCAATAGCAACTCGCCTCCATCGCTCCGGATATCGACCGTACCTTCCAACGCCAAATCGCCAACCCAATGCAGGCCAAGCGTGCCATGGGGGCCCAGTGATCGACTGCCAAACGGGGCGTCCGAAAATGCTTCGTCTATCGGTTTCTTGGGGTCAAATGAATCCTTGTCAACCAAGAACGACTCGACAGATGTGTAAGCGTTGTAGGCATAGAAGTCGGTAATCAGTTGATCGGGACGGTGACTCAAATCACTTGGTAGCTGGCCTTGTTCGGCGAGCTGCCAGTCCGCGTCGCTCGGCACAATGTGGTGATAACGCAACCAGATGTCTTTTTCGGCAACACCTTCCGTCTGGTGGCTGTGGGTGTCTTCTGAAACTGTCCACAACCGCTTGACATCGCTGACGTCGGATGACCATGGCTGCCAACGCGAAGGCCATCCCAGGTCCATTAATTCTTGTGGCCTGTACTTCGTGTCATCCACGACTTGGAGGATCGCTTTCAGCTTCGAATCGGGCTTGCGTGTAATGTGAAAGTCTGAGTCTCCCTCTTTCTTGGCGAACACATCACCATGTCGTATCCAGAGTGTTTCGCCAGGCAGTCCGACCAGCCGCTTGATGTAGTTCTCTTTTGCATCAAAGGGATACTTGAAGACGATCACGTCCCAGCGTGAAGGTCCCGTGAAATCGTAAACAAACTTGCTGACCAGAATGCGGTCGCCGACAAACGTCTCGTGGTTCACGTTGCTGAACAAGTCGAGTGTCATTTGGTACCGGCAAAGTGGACACATCGTGGCGATTACCAGCCGGTGACTCGATAGGGGGGCCATGCCCTCTGGATCGAGCGAGCCGGGTCGAGCCCGTTCCTCAATCTCCACACTCGCTCCAGCCCGGTAGCGAAAATGGCATTTCGGGCATTCAACATCTTTGTGCTGTCCCATCAACGTAGGTGCCATCGATCCGGTCGGGATGACGAATGCCTCGGCCACGAACGCCCGGAACAGAAACGCGAGAATTATGGCCATTGCGATCGATTCGATCGTCTCACGTACGGCCCCCTCGTGCGAAGCGGAACGACTGGTTGTCTCGGAAGACGAGGTGGCAGACTGGGCGTCCTGGGATGTGGGGCCGGATGATCGAGACTTCTTCTTCATAAACTCGGTCCAAAGCTGCTGCGAATATCCGTCAAGGTGCAGACTCGGTCGGATGTTCTAACTTGTTCAAATGTGCCTGTACCGACAAGGCGTTTCAGAATGATCCGTTCTCGATGTTTGGTTTGTCGCACCAAGCCATTGTATTCCCCGGCCCGGCTGTAGACATAGATCAAATTCCTTGCGTCATCGCACCACTCGGCTTGGGCTAACGAGACCTCCTCATCCTGCCGTTGATGACAGGACGCAGGTCACGCTATGTGACGAGCAGCTTTGCCGTGATAGGGTATTCCCCACGAGGCCCCGTGCGGCTACGCAGGCCCGCGCTGCAATGCGGCGGCTTTCGCCATCGCATCCTCGGCCAACTGCATATACTGTGCGTTCTGTGTGCCGGCATACGCTCGCTGATACGTGACGCTCATCGCCGTATAGTTAAACGCCGCATCAGGCTCCAACTCGCACGCACGCTGGCCGTGTTGGACCGACTCATCATACTTCCCTAGTTTGCCTAGGGTTACGGCCAGGGCCATGTGAGCCAGTACGTGGGTTTCGTCTTGCTCAAGCAACTGTTGAAGTTTCTCCGCAGCTTGCTCAAATTGCCCCTGTTCTTTTAACTTGTCTGCTTCCTCATACAATGCGGTCAAATCTGACATCGAAGATTGCTCCAATTCGAAGGGAGGTAACGCAGCGTTTTAGCAAAGTGTGGGGGGGGCGAGTATCGGGCCCCTCTATATTACTAGCTTCAAAGATCGTTAAGTCTTTGACAAAGTTCCAGCGACCAACGGGAGTGGGCGATTGGGGCCCCGATCGGTAGTTTGGAGTTGGTTGCGGCCTTGCCGCTCCATGGACCGTGCATTCAATTTAGCGGTTCACCGAGGCCTGTGGAAGCGGCGGATCCCGCCCCGGACACGGGGACTTCGTTCAGTTGCCGTGCCAAACGAAGGCAAATCCACGTAAATGGTGCCCACAAGAGATGCCGTCCAAAGGTGCCAGGCACCATGGCTGGGCCGGTCGCGACCAGGTCGCTTTATTGACGTAGCCGAAAGTTCGTGTTGATCCGCACATACCGAATAACCGATAAAGGAGTGTGGGTTTTCGGGGGGCCCTATCGCAATAAATCGGACATGTTAGCGACGCGAGACACCCTGCAGCCAAACGATAGCTATTGGAAAACGACGAATGGGGACGACAATCCATGCGACCGCCGTGGTGGATCGCCACGCAGCACTCGGATGTAATGTGACGATCGGACCGTTTTGCGTTATCGAGTCCGATGTTCAAATTGGTGATGGTTGCCACTTGGCTAGCCGTGTCGCTGTCAAGCAAGGGACGGCTCTCGGACACCAAACCCATGTGGCGGAAGGGGCCGTGCTTGGCGGAGATCCGCAGCATTTGAAATTCGATTCGGGGTTTGGGCGTTTGGTTATCGGCCAAAGAAACATAATCCGAGAAAACGCCACGTTGCACCGTGGCTTGACCGAATCATGCGTTACGTTGCTGGGTGATGACAATCTGGTCATGGTCAATGTTCATGTGGCTCATGACTGCCACGTTGGCAGTCACACAATCATTGCCAACAACGTAATCATGGCTGGCCATGTATCGGTCAATGATTACGCCTATTTGTCGGGAGCGGTGGCGATTCACCAGTTCTGTCGCGTTGGTGCTCATGCGATGGTTGGTGGTCAAGCTCATATCAAGAAGGATGTTCCACCCTATGTAACGGTCGATGGTCAGACGAGCCGTATTGTAGGATTGAACGTCATCGGCTTGCGGCGGCGTGGATTTGATAGCCAGGCGATCGCCCAGTTGAA
>JAJSAJ010000254.1 GCA_024274855.1 Planctomycetota bacterium
GGAGCGAGCGGGGTCTTTGGAGTGACATGTTCCTCTTTAGCTCAATAGACTCGCTCACCAACGGCACAAGGCCGTTGGGGTCGATCAACCGAAAAAACAGCAGTGAGATACAAATACTACTGCAGACGGCTAAAGTGTTACCTGGAATCTAAGATCCTGTAACGACCGATCGGCCGACCAAGGTTGGCCACCAGCACAGTACCATTGCCCAATTAACCCGCGAACAACTCGTGCCACCGGCTCGCGGGACATCATCCCATCGAGAGTTCGCTTGTGGACCCAGGTTCTCATCCTTTCACTCACATAAATTGCCATGACTTCACCTTATGAAACAATCGTGACCTCGTTACGATCTTCCTTTCCACAACCGGTTTCTGACCGAGTGCACGATGCGTATTTCGTTTTCTCCTTCCTTCGGGCTCTGGACCAAGTTGACCAGATGAAGTCCGTTTCGCCGATGCTCGGCGCGCCCGAGGAATTGGATTACGAGTCTGCACAAGCCGCGAGGCTTGCCGACCATCCGCTTTCCTTGGAGGAGGTTTCGAGCAAACTGGTCAGTTATCTCTCGGGGATGTTCATCTGGTCGCACCCCAGGTCCCAAATCAATGTCGTGACTTCCGCCACGATTCCCAGCATCATTGGTGGCCTGCTGCCATCGATCTACAATCCAAACCTGTGCAGCGACGAATCCTCTCGCCGAGTGGCGATCGCGGAAGTAGAAGCGGTCTAAATGACGGCCGACCTGGTCGGCTACGACACGATGCAAGCCGGCGGGTTATTCACATTCGGCGGCACCGGTGCGTTGTTGTACGGTGTTAAGATTGGCCTTGAAAAGGCTTGTCCGGGAACCGGCAAGTCAGGGCGACAAGACCAGGCTGTTGTCATCTGTTCGCAACAGGCTCATTATGCCTGTTCAACCGTCGCTAACTGGCTCGGGATCGGCGAGGATAACGTGTTGCGAGTGCCAACAACGCCTGAGAGCGAAATGCGAATCGAGCTGTTTGAAGACTGCCTGCGAACCGCGTTGAGCGAGGGAAAACGCGTTGCGGCGATCGTAGCCACGATGGGATCGACCGATGCGTTTGGCATAGACGACTTGACCGCAATCTATCGCATTCGGAACGAGCTGACCAAGGAATTCCAGCTCGAAACACTACCTCACATCCACGCGGACGCGGTCATCGGCTGGGCTTGGAGTGTCTTCAGTGATTATGACTGGGAGAAGAATCCGCTCGGCTTTCGGCATCGCACAGTCCATTGCCTGGCCGCCGCCAACAACCGCATCTGTCACCTGAAACTGGCTGACTCAATCGGTGTCGACTTTCACAAGACGGGATTCGCACCCTATACGTCTTCGGCTTTTCTTACGCGACTGGCCTCCGACCTCCAACGGATAACTCGCGATGATGAGCAGATGCCGTACCTTTTTCAAGCAGGGCACTACCATCCCGGGAAGTATACGCTGGAAACATCACGCAGCGGATCCGGGCCCATGTCCGCCCTGGCCAACCTGTTGCTGTTCGGCAAGGATGGGTTCCGTTCCTTAATCGGACATCTTGTGACCATGGCCGAAACGCTGCGCGAGCACCTTGGGGGCCACGTTTCAACAACGGTTTTTAATCGCGGGAACTTTGGGCCCGTTACACTCTTTCGCGTCTATCCGGACGGTGTCGACACGTTTGCCGTCCCAAAACGGGAACAGAGCGATCCCGAATATCGAAGTCAATTGCTCAAGCACAATGCATACAATCGCCGCATTCATGAACTTGTGCGTCAAGACGCATTGCAGGGCGAAGGGGTTGTCCTCTCGATGACCGATTGCTATCGAGAGACGGACTATGGTGAACCGATCGTGGCTTTGAAGTCCTATATCACAAGCCCGTTTTCCGAAGAGAAGTATATCGATGCCGTGCTGCAGTCGATCTGGAAAGCACGACGGATCATTGCCGACGA
>JAJSAJ010000255.1 GCA_024274855.1 Planctomycetota bacterium
CCCGCTGGCAACACGAGCCCGGCTCGGTCGGCTCCCTTCAACGGTTACACGTCGCTGAAGAAAACCTTGGCTTCGGCACGGACAAAGGGTATGCTCAGGACGTGGGCGACGGGGTTGGTTACAGAAAGGTGGTGTTCCGTGGAGACGTTTTTCGCACCGGCAGCACGCGACACACCGGATGAGTTGCAACGCCGAGTGGTTCTGGTAAACAGCACACCGTTGTTGCACGAGATGATCAATTCGTTGCCAACGCCCGTGGTCATCCTCAACGAACGCCGCCAGATCCTCGCCGCCAATCAGGCTCTTTTCGACATGCTGGGCGTCCATGCCGATGCGGTGCTGGGCAAACGTCCCGGCGAAGTGCTGGGCTGTGCCTACTGGAAAGATGCGCCAAATGGGTGCGGCACGTCAAAACATTGCTGGATGTGCGGTGCTGTTGCCGCCGTAATGCAGAGCCAAGAGTCGAAGGGGCAGGCTATTCATGAATGTCGGCTGACCCTCGACACGGCGACCGATGGCGGTGCTCGCGACCTGCGAGTGACGGCGACGGCCATCGACGTGGATGGCGAGCACCTGACGGTTTGCTTAATGGAAGACATCAGCGAGCAGAAGCGGCTGAATGTGTTGGCGCGAGTCTTTTTTCACGACGTGTTGAACACGGCCGGCGGCATCCAGGGGTGTGTGCGACTGCTGGAAGATCATGTCCAACAAGAGTCGACTGACGTGATCGAATTACGACAACTTGACAGCCTTTCGGACCAGCTGATTGAGGAAATCGAATCGCAACGCGATTTGACGCTCGCCGAATCCGGGGACTTGCAAATCGACGTGAAACCCGTTCACTCGCTTACCGTGTTGCGAGACTTGCGCGCGTTGTACACGGGGCATTTCGTTGCTGCCGGTCGCCAAATTCAGTTTGGAGACGTATGGCGAGGCCGCCTGCTAACGGATCGTCGCTTGTTGACGCGCGTGCTTGGAAACATGCTCAAGAACGCGCTCGAAGCGACCGACCCAGGCGGGGTGGTTACGATGGGCTGTTCCTTGGCGAGTCGAAATGTCGTGTTTAGTGTCCATAACTCGGCGGCCATCCCCGAGCCGGTCAAGCAGCAAATGTTTCACCGGTCGTTCAGCACGAAGGCAAAATCGGGCCGTGGCATCGGCACCTACAGTATGAAACTGCTGGGCGAGCACTATTTGGGCGGCAGGGTCGATTTTACCAGTAGCGAATCGGCCGGCACGACATTCTTTCTCACGTTGCCGCGAGTTCCAATCGCCAAACTGTGAGATTGAGCCGACCAGTTCAATTGCGATTCAGTGAGGGAAGACCACTCAGGGTTACGCCATGCTCGCAAGACTCGCATTGGCGCCCCCTGGGCTCGAGTAGGACGATGCCTTCGGCACGGAGGAGGCCAAAACGAAGCGGAGCTCTTGTGAGTATGCACAGGTGTTTGGTTCACGCGTCGAGTCGGGCCCAGTCGAGCGGCAATGTACCGGATAAGGCGACGATGTCTCTTGCCTCGGAATCCGTCACCGAGGTGATTGGGCGTCTGTTTTCGATCGTTGTCTCCCCATGCCCAAATGTGGGTGCGCCCACCCCGTTGATGCGCATACTTGATGGCGTATTCAAGCGTGTCAAACAGTGCGAGATCTGGCTCATCCAAGTAACGGTCCGTGGCACTCGAAAAATCGTGAATACTCAGGGCCCCCATCCGAAACCAACTGTAGAAAACGGCAAAAAGTAGGCATTGAACCCGTTGTCCCGCGTGTTGTTCCAGTAGTCATCGACGAGTATTGTGCGGTTTGCACGCCCCAGAATTCTTGTGGGGTGCTTGTGTTGTTGTTCAAAGTCCTGCTGATTCATGAACACTTGATAGACGTATCCGTCAAGATGATCGATGTCTTCCTCCATGATGGCGAACTTATTCCGCACGTGAGTCAAGAATCCCTTGATGTTCGCGTTGGTTCGCGAGCTGACGAGGATTGAGCCCGCGTGCCCGTTGAGGTCGGTGTCACTGCTAGACGTTGAGAAATGCCAGATGCCGCCGCGCGTGCCGGTGAATCGAAATTTCCACATGTCATTTCCGACATAGAACATTTCGGTTGTACGGACTTCTTGGGCGTGTGAAAAAGTCACCGTCGCCACGAGATCGAAGGGGTTTCCAGACCAGGTTCTATTAGTAAGGGAAAACTCTTGGGTCGTCCACATATTCGCGGCGCGGGTCCCGAAAGTTCGTGCCTCGGCCGAGCTACCAAATAGGGGCGTCCGAGCCGTAAGCAAGAAGCAGAAAACAGTCAGGATGGTCGCGCCGGTGGGGCGAAGTGTGGATCGGTGCGGCATTGCTCATTTCCCTTGAGTCAAACATTCAAGCCGAGTGCTGTGCCGTTTCGAGATAATAGACACTCGCTCGGTAAACGCTATGTTTCTTTTGCTGTAACCGTTCACGGAATGTAGGCCGCCGGTTCGCTTCCAAGGGGTCAGACCCATTTTCGGCGACAAGATGCGTTCGCGTAAAGAAACGCTTTCTCCGCCGAAAATTGCGTCAGACCCCAACCGCGTGAACGGCTACCTTTCGCTTGAGAGCCTGCACGGGATTAGAGCACGGACGTTGTCGGCGATCAAGCGAATCCTGGGTCAGCGGGCCTCGACCGCCAAGCAGGTAGCTTGAGACTCTCCGATTCGTTGGGTAACATGCACTCTTTCAATTCGTTCGTTCCTTTCTATCGGCAGGCGCGCACTTTGAACCGGACGCGATTCACGCCACCCAGCAATAGCGACTGGGCCCTTCATCTGCAGAAACGGTAGGCCGAAAACAGGAGACAGGACTATTATGGATACTTTTGATGCGATTAATTGGAGACGATCCGTAAAACACTATGATGTTAACCACAAGCTGACGGACGATGAAATCCAAAGACTATTGACAGCAGCCATTCAGTCACCGACCTCTTTCAACATGCAGAACTGGCGATTTGTGCTTGTTGAGGATGCGGAACTGAGGCAGAGTATCCGCAAGGCGGCTTGGGACCAGGCCCAGGTGACCGAGGCATCACTGTTGATCGCGCTGACGGCGGATCTGAAGGCCTGGCACAAATCGCCAGAACGTTACTGGCGCGACGTGTCGGAGGATGTGGCAGCGAAGATTGTTTGCATGATGCGGCAGTTCTATGAGGGTAATGACCGATTGCAGCGCGACGAAGCAATGCGCTCCTGTGGATTGGCGGGACAGACGATCATGCTGGCGGCCAAAGCCATGGGGTATGATTCGTGTCCCTTGATTGGATTTGATCCAGAACGGGTTGCTGAGCTGATTAATCTGCCCGAGGATCACGTCATTGGATTGATGATTGTTGTCGGAAAAGGAATAAAGCCTGCAAGACCCAAGTCGGGCCAACTTTCCCTCGACGAAGTCGTCATCCGAAATCGATTTGCCTGAGACGGCTTCGTGCGGACCTTTCCCGAAACTCGAGCGTCGAGGTCCGGAGGGCGAGCTCCGTGTCAAGGCAGGATCTCAGGAACGACAAACGGTTTTCGGTATTCGCGCTTCAGGTACCTATTTGCCGTGCTGGCTGCTTGACCAACAAACTTCTCGGTTTCCGGGTTGAATTCAAGTACCGGGCTCAATTTGATTTCCGCACTGTCCATCGCAATATTGTGGGCGGCAAACAGCCCCGTCATATCGTCAAGCAACCCTTGCCACGCGTCGGAATTGCGAGCGATCTGTCTGGCTTTCGCTTGTGAGTATGTCCGTACGGATCGGAACGCCACATTGGCCAGGTTGCACCAACCGGTTGAAAAATGACCAACTTCCGCATTTGCGTTCAGAATCGACGGGTCTTGCTTTCTTACCGCCTCAATGAAATTCTGTTGATGCGTGCGTCCCATGTCCCCAGAGAACTTCTTGATCAGCTTGCCGTCTTGGTCGTACGCCACAGCTCGACCACGTTGCCCTTCGAGCCGCCCCCCTTCGCAATATGCGATATAGCCGCTTGCGGGAGCCGGATGTTCCGGCGATTTCCGTGACCCGGGTTTCTCCGCGATATTGGCAAGCCCCATAATGACAGGGATGACTCCCGTGTCAAAATATACAAAATGCACATTGGGTGTCTGGCCGGCATCATTCCAGACCACACGGCCGCCGCCACCGACAATCCGGCGCGGTAGCGTCACCTTGTCCAGCAAGACATTATTCCGAAGATCGTCAAGGACATGCACGCCCCAATTTCCCATTTCGCCAGAGCCCGTATTCCAGACCCAGTGCCAGTCATATTGCAGTTTGTCGCGATAGATTGGTCGCTCCTGAGCCGGGCCTAGCCAAAGGTCATACGCAACCGACTTGGGGATCGGCAATGGGGTAGAACGCTTGCCGATTGATGCTCGTCTACCGTATCGATTGACCCGTGCCAGCCGAATGTCACCAAGAGCCTTTTCCGTGTGCAGAAATGCCTTGATTTTCGCCTGCATGGGATCTGATCGTTGTTGCGTACCGACCTGACAAATCTTGTTGTACTTTTTCACGGCGGCGACGACCTGTCGCCCTTCCCATTGAGTGTGAGAGAGCGGTTTCTCGACGTAGACGTCTTTTCCCGCTTGCATTGCCCAGATCGCCGCCAAACAGTGCCAGTGGTTGCACGTCGCAATGACAACCACGTCGATGTCCTTGTCGTCCAA
>JAJSAJ010000256.1 GCA_024274855.1 Planctomycetota bacterium
ATGCCGACGGCCGCTCCCTCCCCGCCGCCAAAGGCGGCGGGGAGGGAGCGGAAAGGGGGTTTTCATCACATGCTTTTTAGCTCGAGAGACTTATTCACCCATGGGACAAGCCCATGGGGGTCCTTCGACCAACGTGCGTTCTCCATTTGGCTAAAGTGTTACGCATTTATCAAGTTGGCAATCAGGCGGTCACCAAGTTATTGATCTGAAATGGAATCCTCCCGGTTGTCGTCGCGAAAGATTTCTTTGCTCAAATCCTTTAACAGTTTTTCCTAACTCGTGGCTTGTTTCGCTAGTCCCTCCTGGTAGAACTAATCTGTCCGCGGAAATCAAGTTTCCAATTCTTTAACATCAAGCCGAGCGAGACAACTCATGGCGGCCGAGTGGGCAACGGTTCGGGTTTTCATTTCGTCCACATTCCGCGATATGCATGCGGAACGTGATCACTTGGTCCGCTTCGTCTTTCCACGATTGCGCGAAGAGTTGCTCATACGCCGGATTCACTTCGTCGACGTGGACTTGCGGTGGGGCGTAACCGCGGAGCAGGACGCTCTGACCGTGTGCCGAGAAATCATCGACGAGTGCCGGCCTCGGTTCTTGTGCATGCTTGGCGGCCGATATGGCTGGATACCGCCGGGTCACGATCGCTCGATCACGGCCGATGAAATCAAGTACGGCGTATTAGACCGTCTGGGAGGCCGCGGCTACGCCCATTTTTATTTCCGCGATCCGGCAGCAACCAACTCGATCCCGGACGACGATGCACGGGCAGGCGCCTATCGAGAATTCCCGCAGCCATACGAGGCTGAGAGGTATGGCGCCAATCAGGCTGAACAGCGAGCACGCAAACGGGCGGACAAGCTGGACGTTCTCAAACAGGGGATCGTGGATGCGAATCTGAATCCCGTCGTCTATTCGGCACGGTGGGATGCGAGTCAGAAGCGGTTGGTGGGCTTGGAGGAATTCGGAAACCGAGTCCACGCGGATTTACTGGCAAGCATCACGGATGAATTCGGTGATGAACGGTTGGAACCGATCAGCGCCCTCGCAGCAGAACGCGTCGCCATGGAGGCGGTCATCGAACAGCATGTCGACCGTTTTGTACTCGGGAGTCGTAAACCCATCTTGCAACGGTTAAAAGAGTTCGCCGACCAGAACGATGGACCGGGAATAGCCGTTCTGACAGGCGATGCCGGGTTCGGCAAATCCGCCCTGCTCGCACAACTGTGCCGCGAACTCGAACAATCGGAAGCAGATGTGGTCACATTCATCCATTTTGTAGGCGCGACTGCGGACTCGACCTCCGTGCGGTGGATTCTGCGGCGACTTTGTCACACATTGGCGAAGGCAATTGGGGAAGAATCGAATTCCGATCAGACGATGCGCGAGTTGACCGACCAACTGAACGATCTGTTGCGCCGTGTCGCAAGCAGGCAACGTGTCATCATCGTCATTGATGCCCTGGACCAACTGGCCTCCGACGACAACGCTCACAGTCTCGCCTGGCTGCCCCGCGAATCACCCGCACAGGTTCGATGGATTGTGTCAAGTATGGATCATCCGATACTCCACGCGCTGCGTCAACGCGGCACGGGAGTGGAAGAACTCCGCCTCGAACCCTTGCGGCAAACCGACAGTCGGATGATTGCCGAGAACTTCCTTGGCCGCTATCACAAACGGATGAGTCAGGAACAACTGGAGGCATTGCAAACAAAGGACGACGCGGGCAATCCCCTCTATCTGCTCGCCGCACTGACGGAACTGCGAACCTTGGGAACGTATGAAGAGATGACCGATCGCATCCGGGAAATCCCCGGGCGCGTGGAATCGTTATTCGATTGGATACTCGTTCGGCTAGAGAACGACCCGGGTTTTCGGGACGCGATGGGCGGAATGATCGGATCTGAACTAGTCCGTCATTTCGTCTCCTACATCGGCGTCAGCCGATACGGTCTTTCCTATTCCGAACTTGCCGAACTTCTAGCGCCTGGTGATCCGGCAGCGGTCCCACCAATCGCCGCGGATCCGCAAGGTAATGTGGCTGCACTCGAACGACTGCTTCGACCCTACCTGATGCATCGAGCGGAACATCTGGCTTTCTACCACGGTCAGTTCCTCCAAGCCGTTCAGAAGCGGTACTTGCGAGAGAGCATGGAAGAGATGACCGCGCACCGACAGCTCGCAGACTACTTTCGACACCAAGCTGATCCTGAATGGGACGGTACGTGGGCCGAAACCGGCCCCTGCCGAGGGCTCGCCGAGTTGCCCTATCATCAGACCCAGGGTCAGGAGTGGGACAACTTGAGTGATGTCTTGTGTGACCTCGCATTCATCGAGGCGAAGTGCCGTGCCGGCATGACATTCGCGTTGGTCGCTGACTACGAGAGACTGAGTCCCGATCGTCGCGGCCCTGTCGCGTGCACGGCTCGACGCGGTCACGCGAAGCTGCATGTTGGCTGTCCCGGTTGCGGAGCGACGAGCGAGATCGCCGCGGAGCGGATTGGCAAGTTCCACGTCTGCCGTCACTGCGGTACGGGGTTACAACTGAACCCGTTCACCGTAGAAGGCGATTGGGCGGAAAGCGAGCCGCGACGTCCCGTTCACCGCAGCCCGCAGCGCTCGTCCCGACCGGTACCCGAGCGGGTACTGGAGTTCGGCGATTTCGTCCGGCAGGATGTCGACGTGTTATCCGCCTATCCGCATCTCACAGCTCAGCAAGCCGCGAACCAACCGGACACCAGTGCTCCAGCTACTGCGAGCCGTATTCGGCGCGAACAAGGCTTGGAGCATCGTGCCTGGTTTGCCTGGCTAAATAAACCCCAACGTAAAAACCAGCTCCTTCACACGTTTGCCAGCTATTTATCGACGTCAGCACCATGTGACCTATCTCCGGACGGCCGACAGGTTGTTGGATCGCCCGATCTCTTGACTCTTTCTGCGTGGGACCTCGTATCGGGCAAAGAGATCTGGTCTATCCGAGATGGAAACACGCCGTTTACCTTGTGTCGGTTCGCGCCACTGGGAACTCACCTTCTGACGGCGAATCAGCTCGGTGAAATGTTTTTGTGGGATTATTCAGCGGCGGTAAAATCTATCGCCTTGGAACGTCCAAACCCAACGCCGGCCGCGTGTTCGTTCTCGCCGGACGGCAATCTGATTGCGATCTCGCATTCTGATGGACAACTTGGTCTCTGGGAAACAAGAACGGGGCGATTGCTGGGCCAACGTCCCGCGCCAAAAGCCGCGTGCATATCCTGGGCTCCAGATGGTCAGTGCTTCGGCGCTGCCCTTGACGATGGAACCGTCGCATTGTGGAATGCCCAAACCGGCGATCGCGTGGGAACACTTGAGGGCCACAAGGATGCCGTCACATCCTTCGCGTGGTCTCCTGATGGACACACCATTCTGACCGCATCATCCGATGGGCTGGCTGCATTGTGGGAAACGGACTCTGGCAAAGCCAAACGCGTTCTGCGCGGTCACGATGGGCCGATCGGGGCTTGCGCATGGTCGCCGGACGGATCTCGGATTATTACAGGGGGGTGGAATGGTGACGTGCGGGTGTGGGAGACGGCAACCACCTCGTTGATCGGCACGCATCGGGCACACTCTCACCCTGTCCTTTTTTGTCGCTGGTCTAGTGACATGCGACATATCCTGACATCGGGAGCGGACTATCGCCTGCGAGTCTGGTCCGCTCGGCATTTCACGGCTGATACGTCGAATCCATCCGGTGCACATCAAAGCATTGTCATGTCGTGCGATATCTTGCTGGGAGGGGACCGGGCCTTTACCTGGGGATATGACAGGCAAACACGGATCTGGAATACGAGTACGACTCAGTCCCGAAGCTACACAGAGCAACCTTTCAAACGTCGAATGGGCAGCGCCTTGGCTCCCGACGGACAGCGGTTGCTGATTATCGGTGGAGACAATGTTGTCTGTATCTGGAACGTGGAAACGGACTCCTGTGTTACCGAGATGGAGTCGTTGCCTATTCCGTCAGACCCACGCACTCAGGACTACCAGCGAATCACGTCCTGGGCCTGGAGTCCAGACGGAGAACGAATCGCTGCGGGGATTGCCGGCGGACAGGTCTCCGTCTGGGATGATGCGGAGGGCCGGATATTACAGTTCATGCCGGCACATCTTGCCTCGGTCGACGCGTGTGCGTGGTCACCAGCAGGCCGCCAATTCGTCACCGGCGGATCCGACGGCACGCTCGTCCTGTGGGATGCGGCAACGTACGAGCCGATGCGCACGATCGACTGCCACACGGGGGCTGTGCAAAGCATCGCTTGGTCGCCGGATGGACGTTTGCTTCTTTCCGGTTCAGCCGATGGCACACTTCGAATCCTGAGGGCGGCGGATGGGACGATCGTTCGCACCGTGATCGAGCAAAACGCACCTGTATATTCCTGCAGCTGGGCCTTTAATGGTCAGCGAATCTTTGCTGTAACAGGCGACCGTCGCGTCAGGGGCTGGGCTCTCCGCGGCTGGAAACTCCTGGTCGATACGTCTGGCCCAACGCGCCATGTGCACGGATGGGCATACGCGTTTCCGACGGCCGATGGAACACTCCTTTACGTAGCACATTCGGACCGTTGGACAGCACTCGACATAAAGACGGGGAAAGTCGTACTGACCTTTCAATCGATCACCGAACTCACATCGCACGACGTTGAACCTACGGGCCGAATGTCGGTACTCGGAGATTTTTCGGGAGGCGTCTATCTTCTCCAAGCGAAAGACGTGGCTCCCCTG
>JAJSAJ010000257.1 GCA_024274855.1 Planctomycetota bacterium
CCTTATCAAAACACCGACTGGGCGATCGTCTACATTCACCCCTTCGGCGGTCGCAATGCAAACTGGGGATCCCTGGCGGGCCTTGGATTCAGCGGCGGTTGGCCATCGATCGGACGGACCAACTATCTGGGCGTCGCCGGCGTGATTGGTACGGTTCCGACCAATGGTTGGGATCTGTGGAAGGGTGTTTTTGGTAACCGAACGCATTATCGCTTTGCCGACATCACCGATGGCACGGCTTCGACACTGATGTTCGGCGAACATCTCGGTGACATCACATGGAAGAAAAACAGTCAGTCGGCTGCTTGGGGCAGGACGCATTCGGGATCGGATCTGTGGATCGCCATGGGAGTTTGCTCGACTGCCTGGGGTATTCGAAACGACAATCCCTATCCGTGTGGCGGTGGATACTGCAAGGACTACCAAGGCTGGTTCCAATTCAGCTCGATGCATCCTGGTGTGGTTCTGTTCGCTTTTTGTGATGGCTCGGTCCATGCGATCAGCGAGACGGTCAATCTCAACCTATTGTGGCGGGTCTCGGCGATGGGCGACGCGCACACGGTCGAGTTGAGCCAGCTTGGCATATAAGGCTAGACGACTTTCCATTCCGTCGGGTTCATAGCGACCCGGCCACCGACTGCCAGAGGGGTGATTATGTTGAAGAAGATTTTGGTTCTTTGTTTTGCGCTGAGTGTTTGCATCGGCACACTTGGCACGGTTGGCTGCAGCAGTGAAAAGGCACCCGCCGCCAAGAAAGAAGCGCCTGCAAAACCGACCGTCGAGAAGGCACCTGCAAAGAAGATGTTGGCCCCGCCCAACTGACGTAAAGCATCACGATCCAACAGAGTCCTCGCCCCTTGGGTTTTCGCCGTGAAACCCAAGGGGCTTTTTTTTGTCCCCGCTTTGTTGTCCGACGGACGCCCACGTCCGTCGTCCTGCCCTACCCTGTCCGACGGACGCCCACGTCCGTCGTTCTGCCCTACCCTGTCCGATGGACGCCCACGTCCGTCGTTCTGCCCTACGGTGCATCCCACGAAAACCCAGTGTACAAATGCTATTGACTCTGAACGTATGTATATTATACTTCAAGCGTGCAACAAGACGCCATTGCCCGTCCACGTTTGTGGGATCGGTACCGATTTCACGAGTCATTGGAAAACCGAACTTCCAAAACTCATTTTTCAACGCACGTGTGATCGGAAGACCGAAGGGTTTGGCAGCACAAAACGCCATTCCACCTTACGCCAACTCGCAACCAGAGGACGACGCAATGAGTGTCATGGAACAACTTACCGCGCGCCAGCGCGCCGTCTATGACTTTATTCATGACAAGATCACCGGACGCGGTTACGGCCCAACGGTTCGTGAGATCGGCGAGGAATTCCAGATCCGATCGCCAAACGGCGTCATGTGCCACCTGAGGGCATTGGAGAAGAAGGGGCTGATTCACCGTTCGCCGAACAAGTCACGTGCGATTGAACTGTCGCGTGAGGCAATTGACGCGGAGCGAGGGCTGCCTCTGGTCGGTGAGGTTTCCGCGGGTGTCACGCACTTGGCGATGGAACAGAACGATCGAATCGACTTCCAGGAGCTATTCAACCATCCCGACCTTTTTGTGTTGCGAGTTTCAGGCGATTCCATGATCGAGGCTCAGATCGCCGATGGGCATTACGTCGTGGTGCGGAAGCAGCCGACCGCCCATTCCGGCCAGATGGCCGTCGCACGAACACCCGATGGCGAAGCCACGCTGAAATATTGGTATCCAGAAAAGAATCGGATTCGCCTTCAGCCGGCAAATTCATCGATGGACCCGATTTATGTCGACGATGCCGAAGTCGTTGGTATCGTAATCGGTGTCGTTCGATCATTGCCTTGAAACGCCAAACGTTCTCTTTGGCGGGCGTGCAGCTTTTGACGGCGGTAGAGGGGACGGCGGTAAAGGGGTCGGGGGTCAATTGCCGGAACGGCCCGTAGGGTGCTTCGCACAATTGACCCCCGACCTCTTTACCTTAACCGAAGTCGGGATACCCGCCCGCAACGAAGTCTATCGCGCTTCATCGACGGACGTGGGCGTCCGTCGAACGAGGCTGGTACCGACGCGTCTGCCTCACGCGCTTTCCCGAAGATTGGCCGCTTGGTTCAGTTTGTTGTAAAGTGTTTTCAAGCTGATCCCAAGCTCTTCGGCGCACGCCATCTTGTTGCCGTCGTGTCGCGTCAGCGCCTGGTCGATCGCGTGCGTCTCTAACTCACGTAGCGTCATCGGACCAAGTTCCGGAAGCACAGTCGAGCCCGTTTGCCAGCTAGTCAGTCGTTTTGGCAGGTGATCCAGGGAGATCGGAGGTTGATCGCACAAGATCGTGGCATGTTCGATAACATTAGCCAGTTCTCGAACATTTCCCGGCCACGCATAAGACTTCAGTACGTTGAACGCTTCTTCGGAGAATACGTCAAGTTCTTCGGGCACAGGTGCTTTCCAGAATCGGCGGAACAAATGATCGGCCAATTCCGGGATATCGTTGATCCGATCTCGCAATGGAGGTATCGGTATTTCGAAGGTATTGATTCGAAACATCAGATCTTGTCGAAACGCCTCTTCTTGGACCATTTCCTCCAAGTTACGATGGGTCGCACAAATCACGCGCACGTCGACCTGGAACGACTCGTTGTCTCCAACGCGGCGAATCTCGCCGCTCTCGAGTATCCTGAGCAACTTGGCCTGCATCGACTTTGGCAATTCGCCAATTTCGTCCAGGAACAGGGTGCCGCCGTCGGCAACCTCGAACAGACCAATACGGTGTTCGTCGGCACCGGTAAATGCCCCTTTGCGGTGCCCGAACAGTTCACTTTCAATCAGATTTTCGGGAAGTGCCCCGCAGTTGATTGCAACAAACGGCATTTCCGCGCGCAGACTCTGATCATGGACGGCACGTGCGACCAGTTCTTTTCCGGTTCCAGTTTCCCCAAGAATCAGGACCGTGGAGTGGGTGGGGGCAACTTTCGAGATCATCTGTCGAACCCGGTCCATTGACGAGGCGCGTCCCACCAACCGCGAACCACCCTCGGCACGTTCCAGTCGTCTTTTGAGCGCGAGGAACTTGTTGGTCAACTCGCGTTTCTCGCCGATTCGATCCAACATGCCTTTCAGATCGGCCAATTTGCACGGTTTAGTCAGATACTCGAAAGCGCCGTGCCTGAGTGCGGCAACAGCCGTGTCGAGTGACGACTTGCCGGTCAGAACAACGGCTTCGGTCTGAGGAAACAACTCTTTGGCTTTGGCGATCACTTCGATGCCATTGAGTCCTGGCATATCGAGGTCGACGAGCAAACAATCGTATGTATTACGTTGCAGAGCCGCTGCGGCAGTCGTCCCATCCGGGCAGACAGTCACTTCATGTCCCATCCGGGGCAATTCAATGCTCATCAGCTCCTGAAGGCTCGGTTCATCGTCGGCGAACAGGATTTTCAGGGGCTTATGCGGCTTGCCGGTTTTTTTTGTTTTCTTCTTCATGTTGGCTCAGGGGTAAAGTCACTTTTAATTGCGAACCTCTTCCAGGACCTTTGCTCGCAGCTTGAATCCGGCCACCGTGATCCGTCACGATGCGGTAAACGATCGAAAGTCCGAGTCCGGTTCCTTGGCCGCCGCGGCGGCGTGTGAAGAACGGTTCGAACAGATGTTGCAAGACATCCTCGGTCATCCCGATCCCGTCATCGACAAAGTCAAGTTCGGCAATATCCCCATTCCGTCGCAGGTGAACGCGGACGGTCCCGCCTTTGTCGAGGCTGTCGAGTGCGTTGGTGATCAGATTGAGCACGACCTGTTTCATTTCTTGTGCGTTCGCCACGACACTTATGTCTTCATCGCACTGGAACTCAACACGTTTTTGCCGATACATGACCATGTGTTTGATCATTTCGATCACACCATCAACCAGCTCATTCAGGTTCGTCGCTTGCCGCTGAATGTCTCCCATGCGTGAAAAGTCGAGCAGTTTTTCGGTAATACCTTTACAACGAAAGGCTTCCTCTTGAATCCGTTGAAGATAGGTCCTGAGGACACGGACATCGTCGTCTTCTTCAGGCCCTTCGAGTTCCTCTTCACTGTGCAGAATTTCATACAAGCGAGATTCCAGCGACTCGGCACACCAGGCGATCGATGCCAAAGGATTATTAATCTCGTGGGCCACGCCAGCCGCCAGGAATCCAACGCTCGCCAATTGCTCGCTGCGAACAACCTCCTTGGTCCGTTCCGTCACCTGCCGATCCAGATCATCCCGAATCTGTTGAAACCGTTCGGTCATCGCGTTCATCGCATCGGCCAATTCAGCGACTTCGTCGTCCGTGGAAAGCCGGATACGATGCGAGAAATTGCCGGCCGCGACCAGTCGAGAGCCGGTGACAAGCGTTTCCAGCGGCCGAAAGATCCATATGTAGAACAGCCGGACAAGCGTTATTAGAATCAAGAGCGCGAGTATCGAACTTGTCCACGTCAGCACAATCCAAGTTCGGTATTGCCCTCGAACTTCGTCCCGAAACACCCGCATTTTTTTCTGCAGGAACTTGGGCAATTGTCCGGCCAATTCATAGAGACGATCCAACTCTTCCTCAAGGGCCGCGTTCTGCCCTGAATCAAGAACCCAGTCATGATCGTTCTTCAAACGCGTGATATACTCCAGACTCTGCTCAATCTCACGTACGGTCTCCCATTCGCGACGCTTGTCACCCGTGAATGCCCCGCCCGTGCCGCCTTGTTTCAGCGCGGCGCGGTAGTTGTCCAGCGCCTGCTTGGCGCCCGCCAGATGTCCGGCAAATGGTTCCCGCGCCAACCCGGCACGGCCGCCGGCAGTACCGGAAAAATCGCCAATTGGCTGGTTTTCACGTAACGCAAAACGTAGCTCGCCGACCTGAGCAGTCAGCATGGCCGCCGGGGGTAATTCCATCGCCCGCCGACTGATGCTGCGCGCAAGCTGGCGATAGGAATAGGCACCTCGAGAACCACTGAACGCGAGAATCGCCATGGCCAGAATGAGCATGGCAACCACAAACATCAACTTGGTGCGAATGGACCAGCGAAAAAGCACTTGGCGACCTCCTTGTCGCAACGTCCACGTCAGGGCATTCCTTGCCCGGCAAAAAAATCGCGACACGTTCACAACGGCTAGTTCTGCAACAGAACCACATCCATTTCACGCACGCCAGGACGCGATCACCAACAGAATCCCACAGCAACACGGTTCAAAACCCTGAACAAATGGCACCGTGGACCAACGCGTCTTCCACCACCCAAACCGGCCGTCGCTGGGCCGACTCGCGGCACGCGTAGTCTACCAGAGTCGGTGACGCGAAGGCAAGGTGAACTTCAGTATCGCATTACCTTGCGAATCAGCCAAAGGCCAACTCCAAACAAGACAACATTACCAAGCCACACAAAATAGGGTGGCAATACCCCACACTTGGCTCGATCCAATCCATACATCAACAGTGGATAATAGAGCAGCAGAATCGGCAGGAAACAGAGCCCGAAACTAGTCCAGATATCGGCATTTCGGAGCCGTATGGCTAACGGCGCGCCCACCATGACAAAAAACAGGCAACTGAAGCCATTGGCCCAACGCCTCCAGCGGACCAAGTGCAGCCGAAACAACTGCTTTTGCGCGTCTTGCATCTCCAAATAGTGGGATTTCCACGATCGACCTGCCAAGCCCTGGAAGTCCCCGGCAAGCATCTGGTAGGCACTCGCCGCAGCGTACTGTTGCTGAAGTGCCTGAATGTGCTCGCGCTGCCCCTCGACACGCTGTGGAATCTCCTGCATCGCACAACTCGAGGGACTGACCGACCCGCCCCCTTTGCGCGCTGCCATGGTCAACGGAATCTCGTAGGACATCGCACCTGGAAAATTCCCGGTCCAGTCCTCGCCCCAGTCGACTAAACAGTCGTCCAGCACGATGCTCAGAGCCGTCTTGTCTGGATTCAATTCCAATCGGGCTTGTTCGGCGGTCAGTGTCAAAGGGTCACCACCCGATGGATGGAACGTCATCGTTGGGCGAATCAACTGCCGGTCTTGAACATCGACAACATTAATCGAAAACTGGCTTGTACTGTACGCACGCTGGGTACGCAACATCCCGTACACAATCTGCTCGACCGATTGCAAGACGACCCGGTGTACACCACGCTGCCCCCAACTAGCCGCGATATCATTCAACCAAACGGCCCCTAGGCTGACCAGGAAAGCGAGCGCGAAACCAGGGCCGAGAAAGGCGAGCGGCGACACACCGAGCGACTTGGCTGCAAGCACTTCGTTCTCAGCCGACATACGGCCATACACGCTGCATGCGGCAAACAAAATCGTTCCAGGAACGGCAAAAACGAGAGCATTCGGCAAGAAATAGGGCATCAGTCGCAAGATGGGGCCCAAGCCAAGTCCCTGCCGAACGGCCTCTTGAGTCACGCCTGCTAGCAGTAACACCATCGTCATGCCCATCAGTGTCACAAGAAACACCTTGAGCAACTCCGACAGGATGTAGCGAGACATCAGCCACATTCGATACGTCTCCCGAATGAACTTGGAACCTTAGAGCAGGGACCATACCAAGTTTCTGCGTTCTTTCAAACGACAAATTCGGGTCATTTATGTTTGTGATGATGGCCCTGCTGTCTCAGTTCCTTCATCATATGGCTGATGGCGTTCGCATAGCTGGTCAGAGCAGCCTTATAGTCCCGTGACCGAGCTGATTGCTCGGCCACTTGACAGAATTGATTGAACTGATCGATATCCAGTTTCCAATCCGAGCCCTGAGTCGCTTCGCGCAACTGTTGAACCATCACCGTCAGTTTCTCGATAAAACCTGCATTGACGGGGCACTTGATGCTGACATACGGCCCTTTTCCAAGACGTCGGGTATTGCCAAGCGCGACACCCTGGGGTGTAAAGACCCAGCGTTGCAGGGCAGCGACCACAAGGGAAACAATTCCACCGCCAAGCGCTACGGCGGCAGGAACGCGTTGCTGAACGACCAGCATCGCAATCGCGGCGAGAAAGCAGACACCCGTCGCAATGAAGACGAACGGATGGACGGCACCATAACCCTTCTCGCGTTGGACCATCAGTGGCTCGGACGTCGCCATCCGAGTCGTCATGGTCGGCCCGGTCACTTTCACAACAAGTGCTGTAACATTGTCAGGCCCGCCTCGCAAGTTCGCCAGATCAGCTAGCAGTTGCGCCGCCTCTCGAGGTGGCAACGTCGCCAGAATCGGCCCCATTTCTTCATCCTTGACAGGACCGGACAACCCGTCACTGCACAACAGGAACGTATCCCCCAATTCAATTGGGAAAGGGCCTTCAAAATCAGTGTGAACGGCCGCATTGGGCCCGAGCGATCGCGTGATGATGTTCTTGGGGACCGTGCGTGCCAATTCCGAGCCTTCGGTCAAGTGCCCGCTGGCTCGCAACTCCCAGACCAGGCTATGGTCAAATGTCAACTGGTCCAGCTGGTCGCCGCGTAGCCGGTAGACACGACTATCACCCACATGGGCGACCATGGCGCCCTGGGGCAACAGAACCAACACACTGGTCGTCGTCCCCATATTATGGAAGTCGAGATTCGCCTGCCCGCGTTGATGCACCTCGGCATTTGTCTCAACAATGGCTTTGTGCAACGCTTCCGGTGCGGACATTCCCTGGTACTTGTGATACCGATGTGATATCCCCGTAACTGCCATCTCACTGGCCAACTCACCGGCCGCATGAGCACCCATTCCATCGGCAACGACAAACAGATGGCCGTACTGCTGCCATGACGCCATGTCGGTAGCCAACACAACGGAATAGGCGTCCTGATTGGTTGTGCGTCGCATCCCGATGTCACTGACCTCGGCATGCTGTAAACACTCGTCCCAATTCACAATGCTATCCAAACCTATTCGATCCTCAAAAGAAGTCTCACCATCGAAATCCCCAGCTCAGCTCCAGCAAGCTGAACGGTGGAGCTGCGTCCGTCGCACAAGACTAACAGCCAACACTCACGGTCATCCGGCGTCGCCTGGGCACGTCAAAACACTCCACACATCATTTCACATTATCGCACAAAGGCTAGAAGACGCTAACCTACCTGGCTACCATAATTTACCATTTTTCGGCAGTGCAGTGGGTCGAACCGGCCTTGATTGCAATCCGGTTCAGCAGCAGGCAAACAGGTCCCGGCTGCAGTTCCAAGCCTCTTGTAGCGTCCTGGATTACGCCATGTCCCGCTCGGCAAGCGGGACCTACCTGGACCACGTTACGATCAAGGCCGATTGCCCCCACTTCGGGTCCACATCGAGCGGGCTCGGAAGGAATTGGGGACAATTCGATCTGGCAGCCAACAAGCCGGACGGTTATACTCCCCCCGCTTTTTTCGTATCGAGAGGGTTTCCAGAGTGAACAGAATGCGATGTTCGGCCAAGAGATATGCGGCACCTGTCCTGCTGCTACTAGCGGTACTTCAATTGGGGTGCGTCCGTCGCCGGATGACGGTTCGGAGCAATCCCCCGGGTGCGGTCGTCTATGTGGACAATCGGCGAATCGGTGTCACCCCCGTGTCAACCGCCTTCACCTACTATGGCACACGGCGAGTCCAACTTGTGAAAGACGGATATGAAAGCGTAACGAAGGACCACAAGTTCACAACTCCCTGGTACCAATGGATTGGCTTGGATTTCGTTGCCGAGAACCTCTGGCCGATCGAAACACGTGACGAGCGCATTTTGGATTTCCAGTTGTCACCCCAGCAATCGATACCACCGACCAAGATTCTGGCAAGGGCCGAGCAGTTGCGGACAAGTGCCCAGCAGGATCTTCTGACGCAACCGTTGCCGGCTCCGAAACAACCGGAGCAGGCGAGTCTGTTGCAACCGATCAAGAACCACATCCACGCTCTTCAGCAGCGTCTCCATCCATCCAGACCGATAGGCCAATGAGCGGTCACCGGTGAGTAGGCCACTTCACGCCGGCGCCGTTCGGTTTCCGATCGAGCGCGCCTTTGACTCCCAGTTGACGAGGATCCCTCGCAATCTTGTCTGTAAAGACACGAGCGTCGGAGAGGATCGGCTGGACCTTCTGCGCGAGTTCCTCCAGCTGTTTAGCGGCCCGGTTCAAACGATCATACAGTTCCCGATCGTGAATCAGGCTACCAACGGTCCCTTCGCGGCTGTTGATTGCTCGACTTAGCTGCACCAGATTGCCCAACAACTCATCGACGTTCTGTGCGGTGTTGGCCAGACCTTCGGAAATCTGTTCACCTCGTTCACCCAAGGGTGCCGTAAAATCTTCGAGGTTTGCAAGGTTACGTTCCGCACGTGCGGAGACGCGTCCGAATCCATTCAGGGTTTCTCGAGTTTGCTTGAGCGTATCGCGCGCATCAGCGAACAACTTGGGCAGATCCTCAAGCGATTGCCGCAGTCCGGCTTTTAGATTTGGGTCCCCCAAGATTTCCTGAAAACTAGCCATGGCATTATTAAAGCTGTCCAGGGCAATATCCGTTTTCCGAATAATCTGCTGCAACTGATCACGGTTGGAGCCAACCAGTGAGTTCATGCTGCGAGCCAGGGTGGAGACCTCAGCGCCCGCGCTTTCAATCGAACCGATTGCCGAACCAATCTGACCTTCAAGACCCGTCAACACATCGATCGGATTGGCAGCCACGACACCATTTGTCAGATACTCCCGGTCCGAAATGGGATCGGCTGCAAGTTCCGGCGCATTCGTTCTCACAAACTCGAGCACCGCGTCACCCGTGACGAGCGAACCGGTGCTGATCCGACAGACCTCATTCATCTTCAACCGATATTTTGCGTCGACCTTCAGGGTGAGGAGCACACCTCCCTCATCACGCAACTCGACATTCGAAACGCGGCCGATCTGGATTCCGCTCTTCCGAACCGGTGTATCAACGGTCACACCCGGCGCCTCGGGAAAAACAATATAGACCGTATAGCGGGCTTTGAACGGATTAGGCCACGCGCCTAGCAACGTAATGAGAATCACCGTGATGATTGCTGCTGCAACAACAACCACG
Source organism: Planctomycetota bacterium (assembly GCA_024274855.1). GTDB lineage: Bacteria > Planctomycetota > Planctomycetia > Pirellulales > Pirellulaceae > JAJSAJ01. Next base: position 10,053 of record JAJSAJ010000257.1, read on the forward strand.
CCGACTCGAAATTTCAGTGCCCGTTCGTCCATGATCCCTGCTCGATTCCCTTCGCGACCGATCAGCTCGTGATCGACATACGACGGACGTGACAACAGCAACACGCCCTGCCCGCCCCAATCACTCGGCTCAAACTAGTGCTTTGTCAAAGCCGGGCCCGAGGGTTGTGATGTTCGCTTCAGACGAACATTCCTGCCGTTTCCGGCGTGAGCAACCCCAAAATCAGACATTGACACAGCCCTAGGGAGCCTCTGAATCCCAGCTCAATTCGCCACGCATCTCCATCAATCGTTCGCCTGCCTCCCCACGAACAAACTGCCGGACACGACGATCCTCGGTCCGCTCCAACTCACTCGGTGGACCGTCAAAAATGATCTGCGATTCATCGTCTTGCAATCGTGCCAGCGGGTAAATCATGACGACCCGATCAGCTACCTTGCGAGCAGTTCGCATGTCGTGCGTCACTATCACGCTCGTCACGGCATACCGCCTACGTGACTGCATCATCAGTTCATTGATGACATCACTGACGATCGGATCAAGCCCGGTCGTCGGCTCGTCATACAACATGACTTCCGGATTCATCACGGAGGCCCGAGCCACGCCAACACGTTTCCGCATCCCACCCGACAATTCGGCCGGCTTCTTGGTGACCACGGAATCGGGTAGTCCAACGTCCGCAAGTCGAGCCATCACCATCTCCCGAACTTCTTCATCCGAATGCTTTCGATGCTGCCGAACTGGAAATGCAACGTTCTGGCCGACTGTCATGCTGTCGAACAACGCAGCATTCTGAAAAACAAACCCGAACCGGACTCGCTGTTCGGCCAACCGCTGCGCACTCAATGTCGCCAAGTCAACACCGTCAAAAAATATTTGGCCCCGCGTCGGGCGGATCAGCCGAATCAATGTCTTCAACAAGACGGTCTTACCGCATCCGCTTTCACCAATGATCGCCACCGACTCTCCACGAACAACCGTCAAATTAATATCTCGCAACACGCACTGCTGCCCAAACCGGACATGCAGGTTTCGGATCTCCAGGATGGGATCGTCCCACGATTCGTTTTCGTCGTCAGCGTTCATCATCAGAAAAACAGCTTGGCTCCACCCGGCCAGATCGCGTAATAGATCGTGTCGAGCAGAATCCCCAGGAACAGATCAAGAACTAGAATCAACACGAACGAGACCACAAACGCAGCCGTCGCCGCTCGCCCAACACCCTCGGCACCGGGCGTGCAATGAAATCCGCGATGACAGCCGATCATCGCAATCGCCGCTCCAAAAAACACACTCTTGAAAACGCCCACGAAAATGTCGAAACCGCCAATAAATTCTCGTGAATTGTGCAGATAAAAATGCCGATCGATTCCGAGCACAAAAACACTGTAGAAATAGGCCCCCACAACCCCCATGAAATCGGCCATGATTGTCAGGGTCGGTATCAGAAAAATACAGGCCAGGAATCGCGGAACAACCAGGTAGTGAAGAGGATCCGCCCCCATGCTCTCCAACGCATCAATCTGTTCCGTGACTCGCATCGTCCCCAACTCAGCCGCCATCGCGCCACCGACGCGCCCGGCCAACATCGTGGCAGCCAAAACGGGACCTAACTCACGCACTAATGACATGTTGATAACGGCACCCAAGCGAGTCTCCAAGCCGATCTGCCGGAATTGAAAGTGACTCTGCACGGCCAAGACCATTCCGATGAATGTCCCAGTCAGTGCCACGACCGGAAGACTCAGTACACCGACCTGATAGAAGTTTGGCAGCAGCGTTTCGCGACGTGGCAGTCCCGTCAGCAGCCAGACCATCGTCCGCCACGTAAAAACGGAAAAATC
>JAJSAJ010000258.1 GCA_024274855.1 Planctomycetota bacterium
AACCGCGCCGAACGCCTCGGCCTGACCGACTGGCGAGGTACGATTACCATCCCGGCCGATAAGCTCGCCCTGCGCATCGTCTATGTGAAAAACGGGAACCACCTGATCGCTCGACTGCCGATCGTCCCCGGATTCCAGCCGGAATTGACCATGCAATTGCCCAGCGACGACAAACGACTGGAAACCGAAGCGTTCGTTAAGGGCATGGAGAGCATGGTGATGGACCTCGTCGCGCGCCGAGCGATCCTGACAGCTCGAATCCGCCGACGACTGAAAGAAGGCAAGACGGCCGATGCGAAAAAGCTGCTCGAAAGTGTCAAACTATTCCGCACAAAAGATGACCTCGAAATGATGCTCGCCAGCCGCCAGAAATCCGGGCTCACGTCCCGCGATCCGCGCGAGCAGCGTCGGATCGATCAGCTACTGAGTGGTGTGCGCACCCTGCTGAATAAGTATATCGATCCCGAAGCTATCGTCGCCCTGCAACGCGAAGTCAATGGCGAACCACCCCCTGCCAAAACGCCCAAACCAACGAAATCGGCCAAGTCGGCAAAACCGGCGCAATAGGTCGTAGGGTTTGGCAGAACGCCCGATCTCGACCGGGACGTACGTTCCACAGCCCCGCCTCGAATCGTCGCCAACCATCCATCCCCGACCACACGGTACCCTGATTCCTACGGTTCGCTTCCAAGCGCTCAGACCCTTTTTGGGCGCCAAGATGCATTCGCGTAAAGAAACGCTTTCTCCGCCGAAAATTGCGTCAGACCCCAGCGGCGCGAACGGCTACGAATCGATCGACATGAATCTCAGCCGATCTAGCCGACGAGACTGATTCCCCCACGGAACGAGCCGCGTGGGGGCCTCGGGGAGACACCAGACACCAACAAAAAAAGTAACCGTTCACGGCGAGAGTGCGTGGAGGGGCATTTTTCATTTTTCATTTTGCATTTTTCATTTGGCATTTGGCAGTGGAAAGAGTATGACCCCCACAGCGTTGGCTCTTTCGATGATAAATGAGTAATGTCAAATGACTAATGATAAATCGGGAACCGCTCCGGTGCTAACACGATCGTAGACGAAAAACCCGTGAACTACTACAAAAAAAGCCTCGTCTGCAAGTTCAACCGTAATGGGAACTGGCAAACGAGGCGTATTCGTTGGTGGGTCGGTCACGGGGCTGCCGAGTAAAAAGACCCGAGGAAACGGCGATTGGAATCGCGTTTAGACCATGTCTTTCAGACCCTTGAGCGGGCGGATCTTCACAATATTCCGAGCCGGCTTGGCTTTGAAAATCGTCTCTTCCTTCGTAAACGGGTTGATCCCTTTTCGTTCCTTGGTGGCTGGCTTGCGCTGCACAATGATCTTGCACAGGCCGGGCACGGTAAACTGGCCGGGACCACCTCGTTTGCCAATCGCTTTCTGGATTTCGTCGGCCAACGCATCCAGAACAGCAGCGACTTGCTTCTTGGAAAGCTCAGTCGTCTCGGCGATGTTCGTGTAGATTTCGCTCTTGGTCGGTGGTTTCGGTGCGGCTTTCGCCATGGCGCATCACCCTCCTTGTGAGGTTACTCAATCAGAAACTAAACACACGTCCGTCCGCTACGCGGTACGCGATGATTAGAAGCTTTCATCCTAGAATTTCAACCCGAGTTAGGGCATAAAACCGGCAAAAACGGCATATTATCGCGAATTTGATCCGGTTACCGCCAACCTATTCTGCCTGGCCAAGTCGTACTGCCGACGCGGATCCGGTGCGGAAATCGGTGGCTTTTCCGAACATAGCAGCGGTCATGCGGCACAAACAGCTTGGGCGGTCGGCCCTGGTGCGCGCGAAACGGACAGGGTTCGACTGACCACGTTACGGACCAAAGTTGCCGCTCAGCAGGCCATTCTATAAGATATTCTAGACTTTAGAGTTACGTTATGTTCGAGTTGGCCGACCGTGGCCGCCTTGGACACGTGTAATCGGACAAAAACGCAGCATTCCGAGCAGACTGGCGGGAATCGAACATGCACGCAATCAGACGCTTCTGCGGTCTCTTGGCCCTGGCAACGACCGGGGTCTTTTTGGCGGTTCCGAACACGGGGTGGGCCCAGTTCGGAGTGACCAAGAAGGTCCCGAAGGAAATCACAAATATTTTCCTGCCGGCGCCCCGAGGGCTCAGACAACTGCTGTCGCGAGCCCAAAAAGCGCTCGATCAGCAGAACTACGGCCAGGCTGTCGATCTATTGGGCCGCCTGTTGGCCGATCCGCAATTGGACGCTCAGAACAACGACGGGGTCTTGGAACAGGACTATTTTGTCGGTGGACCGACCAGCCAGGAGGCGACGCGAACCAGCTTGAAAGCAGCCGCCCAGCGTCTGTTGGGCTCGATGCCGGCCAAAGGACGTGAATTGTACGAGCTGAAGTTTGGGGCCGACGCGCGTCGGATGCTGGATCAGGCGGTCGAGCAAGGTGATGTCCAACAGCTGACCGAAGTCGCTCGACGCTATTTCCACACCGAGGCCGGCTATGAGGCCACCATGCTGCTCGGCCGCTATGACCTCGACCTCGGACGACCTCTGGCCGCCGCATTGTGTTTCCAGCGTCTGGCCGATACCCCGTACGCGACCGCACGATACGCGTCCGAATTGTCGGTCCTGCAAGCCGCCTGCTGGCTCTTTGCCGGCCAGCCCGACCAGGCTCGCGACACACTCGTCGCATTGAAAAAACGCTCGCCAAAAGCGACGCTCCGCGTCGGCGACAAGACAATGTCACTCTTCGATCAGGGAGACGACCCGATCGACTGGTTAAAGCAGCTGATCGGACAAGGCTTTGCACTCAGTCGCCTCAGCGCTACCCAATGGACCGTCTACCGAGGCGATGCGGCACGAAACGCTGAAAGCGACGCCGACTTTCCGCTGCTGATGGCGCGTTGGCGGGTGCCGGCGGCCAATCACCCAAATGATGAATCGATGATCGACAGTCGTCAAGATCTTTTTAATCAGCAGATGGTTCCCGCATTGCCGGCATTACATCCACTTGCCGTTTCTGACGTTATCTTGATGCGAACGCCACGCCGTTTGCTTGCCATCGATTTCGCGACAGGCAAGCGAGTGTGGGACTTCCCGTGGTTTGAATCGCCCGAAGAGCAATCGTTGCTTACCGACCAGGTGCGCGCGGCCCGCCCACAGGTCTCGAGCCGATCGAACGAGCTGGCACAACGAATGTGGAATGACGCGGCATACGGCCAGATGAGTAGCGATGGGCGGCGCATCTTTTTCCTTTGGAAGCTCGGGTTCGTTAACGCCAGCACTTCACGGCAACAGGCCATCATTCGCGCAATGGGACGTGTCGGGCCGAAGTCGGGTATGCCAAACCGTTACAACAAGCTTGTCGCACTCGATCTTCAACAGCAAGGCAAGTTGCAGTGGATGGTTGGTGGCGAAGATGGGACGGACGAGCCGCATTTGGCGGGCACGTTTTTTCTTGGCGCGCCCTTGCCGTTGATGGATCGGCTTTATGTGCTGGCCGAACGAAACGGCGAAATTCGGCTCGTTGTCCTCGATGCCGATAACGGTCGCCTAGTCTGGTCCCAACAGCTGGCACACGTCGGAATGCGCGACATCCTGGGTGATGTCCAACGCCGATTGGCCGGCGCTTCACCCTCCTTTTCCGACGGTATCCTCGTCTGCCCAACGTCTGCCGGAGCGGTTGTTGCCGTTGATGTCTCGACGCGCTCACTGTTGTGGGGGTTCCAATACCCGCAATCCGGCATCCCAACTCGGGTCATGATGGGCGCCTTCAACGTGACGAACAAACCGATCGGCGAGCGATGGAATGATGCTACCGTCACGATCGCCAACGGCCGAGTCCTCGTGACACCGGTCAAGTCGGATCAGCTTTTCTGCCTCGATCTGCTGTCCGGGAAGCCGGTCTGGAAAGCTCGGCCACGCGACGGGCTGCTCTACCTCGCCTGTGTCCATAAGAACAACGCTATCCTGGTCGGAAAGAACCGTGTCGAGGCCGTATCGACCGCCGACGGAAAGACCGCTTGGAAACTGGAACTGCCCGGTACGATGCCGAGTGGCCGAGGGATCATGGCCGGAAACGCCTACTTCCTGGGCACAACCAAACGCGAACTGCTCAAGATCGACTTGGCCGCCGGTAAGATCGTTCGCCGCTCGCGAACCGATGAAGTGCTTGGCAACCTGCTGGCTTACAAGGATCAAATTGTCTCGCAAAGCGTCAAGGACCTGGCCGCCTACTACCAGACCGAGCCGCTCCGTGCCATTGTCGCCAAACGCCTGAAGAAGTCTCCGGATGATCCCTGGGCATTGGCACGCCACGCCCAACTGTTGCACTATGACGGCAAGATGAAAGAGGCGGTTGCGACGTTGCAGCGAGCGAACAAGCTGCGCCCCAACGACGACGAAGTTCGGCAACTGCTGGTCAGGATCAGTATCGAAGCGATGGAGTCTGATTTTGCCGCAAATCACCAACTGGCAGCAATGATCGAACCGATGCTGGCCGATTACCCCGAAAAACGACTCCTGTTCTACCAGGCAATGGCCAGCGGCTACCAGCAGACCGGCCAACCCGACCAGGCAATCAAGTTCTTCATCCTGCTGGCCTCGGCCCACCCAACCAGCGTTCCCGCCTCCGACCAACCACAAGAGAAGCTGATCAGCGTCTCGCCCACACGCCGCCTGCACCGCGACCGCTGGCTCCGCCTGAAGCTGGCCGAGATGTACGACGCGGCCGACGCGGCCCAACGGGCGAAGATTAGCCAGCGTGTTCAGGAATATTTGAAACAGGTCCTTGCGGACAAGTCGCCCGACCGGCTGGCTCGATTCGCGCGGCAGTTCGGCAGCTATGCGGCAGTCGTGCAGGCACGGCTTCAGTTGGCTCGCCAGTACATCGCGCGTGAACAATGGCTTCGGGCCGAGCAGGTTCTGATCACTCTGCAGGAATCGTCCGAGTCGAACGTGGCGGCCACCGCTACCGCCTTGATGGCCGCCATGCTGCAACAGTCCGGCCACCCGCTCGAAGCCGCACAATGCTATGAACAACTTCGAACTCGCTGGCCCGATCAGGAGGTTTCGGCCGGTCAAACCGGATTGCAAGTGGCCGAGCAAGCTGCGGCCGACGCAACGATCCGACAAGCACTCACACCCACACCGCCCTGGCCGGACGGCAAGTGTGAGGCGAAAGTGGGAGATGCCCGCTCGCAAGGACTGCCGATCCCGCAACGTACTTTCCCAATCCGATTGACCGACGTCGACGGACCCTTCCCGCGTCAAGCCACCTTGGCCTATGACTACAGCCGAAACACCATCGTACTCCGCGATCGATTCGGGGCGACCAAACAACGTCTGGCAGTCGCCATACGAAATCGTTTTTACACCAGCAGCTATGCACTGGCTGAGGCTCGCACCCGCGGACACCTGCTGGTCACCAACGTCGGCTTCGAAGTCCTTGGAATCAACTTGCTGAAACCGAGTGTCACCGCCAATGCAACGACCGCTTCGATCGCCTCCGCCGCCGACATACTTTGGCGCGGCGACCTCGCCAATACGCTCGGAATCACCAGCCAACGGCACCTGATGGCAACCACCATCTACCGGCAATGGGGCCCGGCTCGCTATGTGGCCGTCGACCGGTCACGCCGCATGATGGGCACGTTCGGCCCAGTCACTCGGGAAGGCGTTGTCTATCAGGAACGTGAGAAACTAGTCTGCGTCGATCCGATCACCGGCGACACCATGTGGGAACGGTCCGGGATCACTGCCGGCTCCGATATCTTCGGTGATGACCAACTGCTGTTCGTCGCCTCACCAAGCGCCAGCGAAGCATTGGTCCTACGCCAATCCGATGCCAAAGAACTTGGAAGCCGACCCGTCAGCTCGCGCAGTGACCGCTGGATCACCCGCGGACGCAATATCCTGGCCTGTACCATGAACGGCGAAAAGCTGCAAATGCGGTGGTTCGACGCATGGGCGAAGAAAGAAATCTGGCAACGTACGTTCGAAGTCACTGCCCAATGCTGGCAGGTCGATCACGATCGTATCGCTGTGATGGAACAGTCGGGAAAA
>JAJSAJ010000259.1 GCA_024274855.1 Planctomycetota bacterium
CCATCTGCTCGATGATGATCTCGTTGCGAAAATGGCTTGCCAAATCCGGCAACGCCGCGAGCGGGCTCAGCAGCCAATTAATAACGCATACGCCGAGTTACCGATGGCCCAGTTTGATCTGCTTGTTCAACGATTACTTGACGATGTGAAATCGGACGGGTCTCGCAAGGCACGCCGCTCGTTTCGGCGCTCGGCCGGTCGCTATTTGAAGCCCGCGGTGAATAAGTTGTTCGACGCATTTCAAGACGTGGATTTGTCAGCGGCCCACTCATTGCATCGGCTACGCATTCGCAGCAAGCGGCTACGATACACGATCGAGATTGTCGAAGGAGCGTTTCCTGCCTCCCTACGCCGACAGCTTTATCCGCGGATCGTCGCAATCCAAGATATGTTGGGAATGGCGAACGATCATGCGGTCGCGGTCGATTTATTTGGCGACTTGGCTCGAACCTGTGAGGATCGCCAGTTAAGGGCCTTTCTTCAAGGGATGCAGTTCTCTGAAGCCAAAGGCTGTGAAAACTTGCGCCAAGTGTTTTCAACCACTTGGTCTCCCGTGGCAATAGCCCGATTGCGCCGCCAATTCCACCGCCAATGCGGACTATAACGCAACACGCACGCGTCGGAACACTTGCTGCAAGCTCGGTACGCCGCTGCGGACACTCCATCCGGCCTATTGCGGGCAATGCATGGGCGTTGGACCGAAACTATGCCGCGTTTCGGCGGTTCAATGGAGTATTGGGCCGCCAGGTACCCCAGGGGTGCTTCGGCATTGAACGTGGGTGCCATTTGACCAACAAGGAGATCTTGCATGCTTTGCTTGCGGAACATTCTGGCGGGCGCCATGGTTCTGGCAACGGCGATTACGGCTGGTGCTGAGCCACCCAGAGTGCGCGCCGATGGTGGGTCGAAAGCCCCAGCGGCACAGAACCGACGGTCACTCGGGAACAGAATGTCCGCAACGTTCGACAACCGGGGACCGAAGGTTGGGGATCCGCTCCCGGATATCACGATTTTCGATGCACAGGGACAACCGTTCCGCCTTCGCAGTCTCAAGGGTCACTATAGCGTGATTGTTTTCGGTTGCCTGACGTGACCGCCTTTCCTGAGAAAGGTCCCCAGTTTGGAGACCGTTTGCCACGACTATTCCCCCAAAGGCGTTAAGTTCTTTTACATTTACAAGGCACTCGCTCACCCCGAGACAAACGGATATGTGACCCCGTTCACGCTTAAAGAACGCCTGATGCACGTCAAAGAGGCTGAACGCCGTTTGGGCTCGCAATTCCAATGGCTCTGCGACACGATGGCGAATGACGTCAAGCATCAGATGGGCGATGCGCCGAACTCCGAATTTGTCATCGATCCCCAAGGCAAGGTAGTACGCCGCCGCGTCTGGAGTGATGCGGAACAACTGCGGAAAGACTTGGCAGAGTTGGTGGGACCAGTTCAACCGGCGACCAAGATGTCCGACTTGCACCTGAAGATCATCCCGCCGCCGAAAGCTGCCGCGCGAGGCGTGGTCCCGCGCATTCAAGTCCCCGGCCCAACAAAACCTTTGATAATCGAACCGGAGAAGTCCAAGACCCCCTATTATGCGAAACTGAGGGCGGAAGTAGACGAATCGTTCCTGAAAACGGGCAAAGGCAAGCTTTACCTCGGATTCCACATGGATCCCATCTATGGTGTGCATTGGAACAACTTGGCAGCGCCCGTTCATTTCGAGACCGTCTCCCCTTCAGGAGTTACCATCTCTCCGAAAAGCGGCCAAGGCCCCAAGGTCAAAGAGGCGGCTGACGTGGACCCTCGCGAGTTCCTACTGGACATTGAAGGAAAAGAAACGGCCGAACCAATCGAATTGACGGTCACCTATTTTGCGTGTAACGACGAGGAAGGCTGGTGTCGTCCAGTAACTCAGAAGTATTCGATTCGGTTGACGATGGATTCTGATGGCGGTTGGGCCAGTTCTCGTCACCGTCGGCCCCGGAAGGATCGACCTGCGGGCCAAACTGCCAGGAGTGGCCGGCCTGGCACACCGTCCGGCAGAATGCCGCCTCGGGCGAGGAGACCTGGCGGCCCTCGAGCACCGCAACAGCTATTGGAACGTATTCGATCCAACGACAAGAACGGCGACGGCCAGATCACCAGGAAGGAAGCTTCTCCGCAATTGAAACGCTTCTTCAACCGCATTGATACGGATGGCGATGGCACGATCACTCAGGACGAGCTTCGCGAGTTCATCAAACGGCGCCGTCCGTTTTAGCTCGTAAAGGACTCGCGAATGTTGTCCGACGGACGCCCACGTCCGTCGTTGAAGCTAGTGCCAACGCCCCCATTATCCACAACGATCACGAGCTCGCGAGACTTTCGAGCTGTTTGGAAACAGTCTATCCGGCTGGCGAGAGTCTTACCAACCGCAGCGACGGACGTGGGCGTCCGTCGAACGGGGAGGGCGCCATTGTCCGTTCAACGATTTAGTGTGGCCCTGCTGCGGCAGGGCAGACTGAGCGAGTTTCATGGGCCGTGCATGGTCAACGCCCTCGGTCGATCTCGCAGACGATACGAAAGCCCAGGTTTCTGCCGGTGGCATTCGGTTCAGCGGGCGTACGGACCGCAGCCCTTTGAAGAGCAAGCCGTCACAAGAAGCATCCGCCACGAATGGCATACAAATTACTCGTGGCCGGCCCAATTGGATCAACCTCCTCCGTCGGAACATAGCCTTCTGCGTCATAGGGATCCTGGTATCACTCCCATACGGATACATGTGTCCACCGCTTGCATTATTACGCAATCGAAAGTTCAAGACAACGACTATTCCGCTGGCCGCTTGTATTCGGACCTGGAATTGGGCGATAATGCCACCGGTACAAACAACCCTCATCCCAAAGAGCAGGAGACAGACATGCGGATGGCAGTCGGGACAATGACGCTCGTCTTGTCGGCGGCCGTCGGCACGTTTGCCGCGCCGCCGGAGTTGGCATTTCGATCTGTGGGTGACGGCTTGTTTGCCTTTAACACAGGAAAACTCGAGGGCCGACTCAAACTGGACGGCAAGTACCAGGGACTTTATCCGTTAGTCGACTGTGCAACCGGAGAGGACCTGACCAACCCGCCGGGAGTGTTCAGCTTCTACCGTCTTTTTTCCTCGTCCAAACGATACGGCAAGGCCGCACGAGATTGGCCGACTCGAACCAGCCTGCTCACGGACGGTGCGGTTGAAGTGCATTGGGCCGCGGCGAAAGAACATCCCGTGGAGATCAAGGCCGTCTATCGCTGGACGACGCCCGACACGCTCGATGTGAACATCGCCGTTCTTCCAGAACAGCCGATGCCGGGCTTTGAGCTCTTCGTCTCGTCGTATTTCACAAAAGGGTTTCGCGCATCGGTCTACCGGAACATCCCCAACGCCCCTCGGCCGGTTTTCGACCCGGTCGACCGAGCATCGGAAAGCACCAGCGGATATGTCATGTTCCCAAGAGACGGACCGTCGCTACAGTTGATCCAGGATGGCCGTTGGGCAATCCCGCCCAATCCGGTGCAATGGGATATACGTAAATGGCTGGCGGCGCCGGTCGCGATACGCTGCGATGCAAAACTGGGGCTGACCGCCCTGATGATGACTCCGCCAAAGGATTGTTTTGCCGTCTCCACTCCCTGGAACCCGGCTTTTCCCGACCGACCCGGATACCGTTCGCTCTACCTGTCACTTTTCGGCACCGACCTGCCCGCATCCCAATGGGCTCACGCTCACTGCCGCCTGATTATTCGCCGCGACCTTTCGACCGACGAGGTGGTTCGATGTTATAAACAATATGTGGGCGCGAAATGACCGAAGATAACAGATTCCCCAAACAGTTTAATCTAATCGCGACTGGTGAGAGTATTCATGAATTGGATGAAGAGACCGTTGAAAATTGGCACCGTTGGCCGGTCTACATTTCTCGTCGAGCCGGAACACGGAATTGACATTACCGGTGACCCGAACCTCGCGGTGCTGAGCACGCCGTCGTTGATCTGGTTCCTTGAAAAGGCGGCTCGACAGGCTGTCTCCGCGGTTCTCGAGCCCGATTATAATTCGGCCGGCGTCCATATTGACGTTCAGCATCTGGCTGCCACCCCGCTCGGACACCGCGTTACATGTACTGCGCGAGTGATTCATATCGACGGGCCGAGTATTCTGTTTCAAGTCGAGGCGTGTGATCAGCACGAGACGATTGCAAAAGGCATGCATCGCCGTCGCACGTTTAAGATCGATCGTTTTGCCGATCGCGTGAGGCGAAAAGCCGAACGGGCAACATAAGGATTCGCCAATCAATAACTGTCGCACTCTTCCGCGAACAGACCCCCGTGGGCTCGCCCCATGGGTGAATCAGTCTCGCAGCTAAGGAGGATCGCCGCACGAACACTCCCCAGTAAACGCGACAACAATTGATCTGACAGTCTCAAGGTCTCAGCCGATACGGCCAATTCGAATTGCGGCTCGCAGTCGGTCAATTGGGAAAAGCGGCAAGATACGCGGACGGCCGCACATAGATAGCCCGTTGGTGGTTGGTCAGTGTTCGCTGGGGCGCCTTTGCCAGCGATCGGCAGAACTGAACCAGATCGACAAGCTGATCGATCGGCAGATTGCTGCATGCCGGATGCGGCGTTCCCGGCATGCCAATCGATAGTCGCCGGAAGAGAGCCGCCGGCTCATGCCCGCCCTTGAATGCTTCTTCCGCAAGATCACGTGAGCGCGCTGGCCGCCCCACGTCGTCGCACAACAACGCGTCGACGGCACCACGCCCCGTGGTGCCGTGGCATTGCGCACACGCTTGCTGTTGGTAAATGTGTTTTCCTCGAGCGATCGCGTCGCCGTCAGGCGGTCCGATCGGTGGGACGGACACAATGTCTTGCGGCGTCGAACGAGAGTGAACAAAGTCATCAGACTCGTCCAGATCCACTTCCTCGCCCATGTCAGCCATCATGGCAACGAATTGATCTCGCAAGCCATCTTCGTGCAATCTGAGCGTTTCGCGGGCAAGCAACGTGATCTGTTTCTTGGATAGCGTGTCATACGCCGGCATGGATGATCCAGGCATCCCTTGTCGAATCACATTTTCAACGTCCTCAATCGACGCGGCGCCGTTAGCCGAACTGACAAGGTGAAACCTCTCCCGGCGGAAGTTTCGCGGCGGCGGAAACAGGTGTTGAGCAGCCCGGCCATCCCCTGCTCCAGAGATTCCATGACAGATCGCACACTTCGCCGCATAGAGTTCTGGCCCCGACGTTGCCGAATCGCCTGACTTCGTCTTCGCTGTCGGCTCCCACGGAATCAACTGCCCAAGTTCCAACGGCGGGACCGGACTTGCCATCAGCTGTTGCAAACGGCTCGAGGCCGAGTAATCTGTCGGGTTAACAGCAAGGCGAACTCTAAGGTCCTGGACGCGGCGCGGCATCGCGCTGATCGCATCGCTCCGTTGAAACAACGGAAGGCCGAGGGCCGTATCGCCACTGAGTGCATACATGGATGCCGCCGGACCAAGTATGCCCGCGTCTCGAATCCGATTGAGATCGATTCCCGCAAACCAACGAGACACTTCCTTGAACTCTCCCGCATCGAATGCCAACTGGGCCATTTGAAACATCGCGTCCCTCGATGGCGGAGTCTTTGCCACAAGGGGAGCCAGAATAGCCTTGGCTTCCGCCGAGCGAGTCAACTTGCGAAGAATAGACGCGAGGCCAATCCGGGACGACTCGTTGCTCGGAAAACGCCGGACCAACTCTCCGTATTCTTGCAATGCCAGCTCAAGTTCATTCTCGGAATCGTGGATCTGCGCCAGAAGCATTCGAGCCAATTCGTGCTCCGGCTGCTCGCGAAGTGCCTGCTTAAGCTTGCTGAGGGCTTGCTCACGATCCCTCAAGGCCTCCCAATAGACGGCCCACATATAGGCAAGATGAGCATCCGTGGGACGTTCCATCTCCCACTGTAACAGCAGTCTGTGAGCCCTTTCACGATAACCGGCTGTCAAGTAGCCGCGAACAAGCGCCGCCGAAATATCATCAGCCGGAAGTCCTGCCGCAACGAATTGCTTCCTGAGAAGCGGCGCATTCTCAGGGACACGCCCCGATGCGATGGAAGCAAGTTTTTTTTCCACGTCAATCCAGCTATCCGAGACCCCTGTTGCCTTCGCGGACTTCAAGGATTCCTGCCATTCGGCCACCCGATCAAACAACCGAAAACACTTGGCTCGCATGATATCCCACTCGCCGTCCCCTGGAGCCAGCCACTTGCCCCAGTCAGCCCACCAAAGAGCGGAGCTGATTGCCCAATGCTCCATCGATCGACTCACACGCTGACGAATCAAAGCCGACCCCAGACGGCGCCCGCCAAACCCAAGAAAAACGGCGAGGAAAACCAACAACATGAAGGCCGCTATCCAAATGTTCTTCCGAACACGGCTTGGCACATGGTCGGTAGTTTGTGTCATGAGTTTACGACTTCGGGGTGTCGGCATCTTCTTACCCTATCCAGGGAATCGAGTCGATCCCTGCCACAAAACCGTTACGAGACATTAAGACGTCCGAGGCCAAATACCCGGACTGAAAGTCTAGTGACAGGCTGCAAGCAGGTGGCCAAGCCGGCTGGCCACACTCGCTCATTCTACTATGCCGGTCGTTGTACGTTAACGCCACTCCGGCTACTATTGCATGTATGAACGCGAGACGCTCGCAGGGATGTCGCGCCCCTTGCCAGCACTCGGGCGTAACCGCTCCGGCACCGTTTGCTTGCTTGATTTCGCCAAGGACACCACGCGACAGCCGTAAGTGGCACGGGAAGTTATCCCCAGCGCTGCAGGAAATCTAATGGACTGAGGGCTTTTAGCCCATCGAAAAGAGGGCTCTTCGATCGTAACCGTTCACGGAATGTAGGCCGCCGGTTCGCTTCCAAGGGGTCAGACCCCAGCGGCGTGAACGGCTACCTTCGATCCGACGCGATTGGATTCCAAGTTTAGCGCAAGGTAACTTCCGGGAACATGGCAAGAGATTCGACTTGAGTCTTCGATCGACGGCCTGAAAGACCATCGTACGGTTATTTGTTTACAACTAGAGGGTTCTCTCTCGATACGGATGAAGAACGTGGCCAAGATCCTGAATTCTCCGTGTAAATTGTCTGTGAGGATACGACATCGTGGACGTGCGACTGCTGTTTTGCTGTTCGTATTACTTGCTCTGCTTGTCGTCGTAGCCGCCGCGTGGGGGCTGCGGCAAGCTCGGAAAGGTCCATTGAACGTCGTTGAATTGGTCGCGCAGGACGTTCCAATCGAAAATATCGATGCGGAGGCCGTTCGAGAGATTGAAGCGTTCTGCAGTGATTGCCATGGATTGCCGCGCCCCGAGGACTATCCTCGCGATGAATGGTATGCGAAAGTTCGCAACGGATACCACTACTATGCATCTTCCGGACGAACAGATCTGGACCCACCTCAACCACATCTGGTAGAGGCCTATTTCCGCCAGCGGGCTCGCAAAACCCCAGTGTTTTCCGAGCCCAAAGAGGCCGCGACCGAACTGGGCGTACGGTTTGCCGTCCAAAAGATCGAATGCTCCAGCACCGCGAAAGTGGCACCGGCCGTGTCAACGCTGCAATGGATGCGGCTGCAACCGGATCAGCCGTCCGTGCTCGTTGCTTCCGACATGCGGTCCGGACTGATCCAAGCGATTCGGCTCAAGGACCGCTCCGTGGCCGTCCGTCCATTGGCTCGGTTGCATCAGCCCTGTCGCATAGCAGCGTGTGATCTGGATGGCGATGATCTGACTGATCTTGTGGTCGCGGATCTTGGCAGCTTTTATCCGTTTGACCACAATCACGGACGCGTGGTCTGGTTACGACAGCAGGCGGACGGTGGCTACCAGGAAAAAGTGCTCGCACGGAACCTCGGACGCGTGGCGGATGTGCGGTGCGTCGATGTTGACGGCGATGGCGACCTTGATTGTATTGTTGCCGAGTTTGGTGCGCGAAGGTCGGGGAATATCCTGCTGCTGCGCAATGTCACCACCGATTCCGGCCCCGTGAAAATGAAAGTCGAAAGAATTGATCCACGGCCCGGCACCATTAATGTACCTGTCATTGACTTGAATGGCGACGGGCGTCCTGATTTTGTCGCGCTCGTCAGCCAGGAATACGAAATGATCGACGCATTTATCAACCAGGGAGCTGGCAACTTCGAACGGACGACACTATGGGCTGGCCCCGATCCGACGTTTGGCTCGAGCGGCATCGAGTTGTTTGATATCGACAAGGACGGCGACGTCGACATCCTTTACACGAACGGCGATATGTTCGATGACAATTTTCTTAAACCGTCGTACGGAGTTCAGTGGCTCGAGAATCAGGGAGAACTGCGTTTTGTGTACCATCGACTTACCGACCTGCCGGGAGCGTATGGTGCCCGAGCGGGTGACATCGATCAAGACGGCGACATTGACATCATCACCGTTGCTTTCGTGACGCCCGACCTTAAGCCGACCGATGTACCCCAGATCCAACCTCACCGATTGGCGTCCGTGGTCTGTCTGGAACAAACATCGCCGGGACATTTTTCACGCCATACGCTGGAAACCGGGACGCCCTACCACGCCGGTTTGGAACTGGCCGATTTTGACGGCGACGGCGATCTTGATTTCGCTGTCGGCATCCTGGCAATCAACCCCAATCAACGGTTTTCCCACTGGCTTTCTATCTGGTGGAACCAGCTGGAACAGCCAGAAACACGCCCTTGATGCAGACGCAGTTCAGGGCTCGCTAATCCATCCCCGCGTATTCCCCCCGAGACATCCCCGAAAATCAAAGAAGTCGATAAAGATAAGCCTTAAAGGCCATCGTACGGTTCGGGCCCGCGAATCAATTATTGTCGTGTTTGCTGGGGGCGTTCGTGCGGCGATCCTCCTTAGCTGCGAGCCTGATTCACCCATGGGACAAGCCCATGGGGGTCTGTACGCGGAAGAGTGCGACAGTTATTGATTGGCGAATCCTTAGTTGTTTACAATCACGAGGTTTACTTGGCAATCTTCATCTTCAAGTTCTTGACGAGGAAAGCCCATTGATCTGCAATTTCCTCGATGATCTTCGCTGTTGGCTTGCCGGCACCATGTCCGGCTCGCGTCTCGATGCGGATCAGCACCGGCGCATCTCCACGTTGCACTTCCTGGAGCCTGGCCGCGAATTTAAAGCTGTGGCCGGGGACCACGCGGTCATCGGTATCAGCGGTCGTGATCAAAGTAGCCGGATACTGTACGCCCGGCTTCAAATTGTGATAGGGAGAATAGGCGAATAATGCCTTGAATTGCTCCGAATCGTCCGACGACCCATAGTCGTCTACCCAGAAGCGGCCCGCCGTAAACTTATGAAACCGAAGCATATCCATGACACCCACGGCGGGCAGACACGCACCAAACAAGTCGGGACGTTGTGTCATGCACGCCCCAACAAGCAACCCGCCATTACTGCCACCCTGAATAGCAAGTTTGGCCGTGCTTGTGTACTTCTGTTTGATAAGCCACTCGGCCCCCGCAATAAAGTCGTCGAAGACGTTCTGTTTGTTCAGTTTTGTTCCCGCCTGGTGCCACTGCTCGCCATATTCGCCACCACCTCGAATGTTCGCGATCGCCAGAATGCCTCCAAGATCCATCCAGGCAAGACGGCTGATCGAGAATCCCGGCGTGATCGGGATATTGAACCCACCGTATCCGTAAAGCAGCGTTGGATTCTGGCCGTTCAGTTCCAACCCCTTCCGGTAGGTCAAAAACATTGGGATCCGCGTTCCATCCTTGCTGCTGTTGAAAAACACCTGTTTTGTCACATAGTCCTCCGGAGTGAACTTCACTTTCGACCGTCGGATCAACTTGCTCGTGCGAGTGACCAGATCGAAACGGTAAATACTCGGAGGAACGGCAAAACTTGAAAAAGAATAGAAAGTCTCGGTATCGGTCCGTTTTCCACCAAAACCGGACGCGGTCCCGATTCCCGGCAAGCTGACTTCACCAACTGGCTCACCATCCGGAGTAAACAACGACACCAAAGAACGAGCATCTTTGAGATACTGAGCGATCAGGAGGTTGCCGACTCAACCAACCGATCGAAGAACATTTGTCGACTCGTGGATAATCTCCTTCCAGGCCTTCCGGTTCGGCTCTCGAATGTCGATGGCGATCAGACGTTTCTTGGGCGCACCAACATCGGTCTTGAAGTAAAACAGAGGGCCATCATTGGCGACAAACGTGTACTCGTGATCGAAGTTGTCGATCAGATCGATCGGCATACCGTAGGGTTCGTTCAAATCCTTGTAGAGAACACGGTATTTATCGTCCGTCCCTTTCCAGACAGTGATAATCAAATAGTCGCCGTCTTCGGTGACATCCGTTTGGAAACCCCAGTCGGGGTGATCGGGACGGCAATAGACCAGAACGTCATCCGATTGCGGTGATCCCACTCGATGATAGTAAACCTTTTGGTTCAGGTTTACGGTTTGAAACTTTGCGTTCTTCGCCGGTTTGGCATAGCGACCGTAGAAAAACCCGCGACTGTCTCTTGACCACGACACACCTGAAAACTTGATCCACTTCAACGTATCCGGCAGTAGGGTCCCCGCGTCGATATCCATGATTCGCCATGAGCGCCAATCGCTACCGGCATCTTGAATTCCGTAAGCAACATACCTGCCATCATCGCTAAAGGCCATGCCGGCCAACGCCACAGTACCGTCTTTCGACCAGGTATTCGGATCGATCAAAACGCGTGGCTTGCTCTTGAGCGAGTTCATCGTGAACAGCACGAATTGATTTTGCAACCCGGAATTGTGCAAGTAGTAATACCGGCCACCTCGTTTGAAAGGAGAGCCATACTTCTCGAAGTTCCACAATTCGGTCAATCGCCGACGAATAGGCTCCCGTTGGGGAATCGATTTCAAATAGTCGAATGTGACTTTATTCTCGGCGGCCACCCAATCGGCCACTTTTTTCGATGAACGAACGTCATCTTCCAACCAGCGATAAGGATCCGGTACACTCGTACCATGGTAGACGTCGACATGATCCACTTTGGGCGTCTCCGGGTAATGGAGGGGGGATTGGGCGACCAGCCGGTTAGCAGTTGCCAATGCAAGAGTCGCAATGGCAAAATAGGTGAAAGCACGTTCCATAAAGCCTACCCTTTTATTGAACGAGGAATAGAGAAGTCGCTTGCTCGCCTCGCGA
>JAJSAJ010000260.1 GCA_024274855.1 Planctomycetota bacterium
ACTGTGTGACTACTCCACCTGCTGAAGCAGGCGGCTTCTTTTCCGAACGCGGTGTGGGGTGCACAGCAGCTAGGTGTACTGTGTGACTGCTCCACCTGCTAAAGCAGGAGGCTTCTTTTCCGAACGCGGTGTGGGGTGCACGTGCCGTTAGGTTGACTGTGCGACTACTCCACCTGCTGAAGCAGGCGGCTTCTGGAGTGCACTTCTTAGTGGTTCCCGCGCGTCCGGGTTGGGTTATAAAAAAGCGAAGTCTTGACAACATTCGTTTCTCAACCGAAGGGACCGACTCAGACGTCGAGTTGCCGGACATCGAGTGCGTGTTTTTCGATGAACTCGCGACGTGGCTCGACTTTGTCGCCCATCAGAACGCGGAACATATCATCCGCCGCCGTCACGTCGCGCATACTGACTTGCACAAGCGTACGGTTAGCCGGGTCGAGTGTTGTTTCGCGTAATTCCTCTGGATTCATTTCGCCCAAGCCTTTAAAGCGGGTCACATGCAGGCCTTTTTCACCGGCCGTACGTACAGCTTGAACCAGCGCACGAAGCTCCTCCAGCGGAGTATTACTTTCTCCACAATGCAGAACGTAGCGTGGCTCTTCCGTTCCGGTTCGCTCCTGCGGAATGAGTGCCTGAACGTCAAAACCATATTTGGCCAGCTCTTTCAAACCGGCATTGATCGTACGCGCCTCGTGCAATTCCGTCACTTGGACTCGCGGCTGGTCACCATTCCCATTCTCCTCGTCCTCGCTTGCGTCATCAACCAGTAACTCGCTTCCCATCTCAGCCGCTTGCTGTTTCAGGAACTCGTCGAGCGCCACTCGTCCCGTGAACCAATACTCGTCCATGCCAAAAATGACATGGAAAACAGGCAGTTTACCTGTCGCGGGATCCAGGCGCTCGGCATGCACACGAAGACTAATTCCACGTCGCTCGACCGCCAAAATAGCTTCTTCCATGGATGCGAGGGTGTGGCAAAGTTGTCCCATTTGTCCACCCTCGATGCGCTGTCCGTCCTCCGTCTCGAAAACAGCGTCTTTCAGCCCCTTCTCGAGCAATTCCGTCTTCATCTCTTCTTCGGTCTGGACATAATACGTGTTCTGCTTGCTCCGGACACGAAACAGAGGTGGTTGCGCCACATAAACATGCCCACCGACAACAAGCTGGAACATCTGGCGATAGAAGAAACAGAGCAACAGCGTGCGAATATGCGATCCATCAACATCCGCATCGGTCATGATGATCACTTTGTCATAGCGGCGTTTTGTCAGAGCCTGTTCCAACCCGATCCCGATACCGATCGCCTGGATCATACTTTGCACTTCTTCGTTGGCAAGGACCTTATCCTCACGCGACTTATACGCATTGATAATCTTGCCGCGTAGTGGAAGAATCGCCTGATACTGCCGCAACCGTCCGCCTTCGGCACTTCCACCGGCCGAATCCCCTTCCACAAGATAAAGCTCACACTTCTCGACATCCCGGCTAATACAATCGCGCAGTTTTCCAGGAAGCCCACCTCCACCGAGTGCATCTTTTCGCTGACGCAAGATATCCTTTGCTTTCCTGGCCGCCTCGCGTGCTTCCACGGCCAGAATCCCTTTTTTCACGATTGCCTTCGCCGTTTTCGGATTCTCTTCCAGGTATTTCGAGAGCGAATCGCCAACTGCCGAGTTCACAATCCCTTCAACTTCACTATTGCCTAGTTTCGTCTTGGTCTGGCCCTCAAACTGAGGATGTGGAATCCGCATCGAGATAACGGCAGTCAGGCCTTCTCGGAAGTCATCGCCGCTCGGAGTAAGATCCTTGAACATATTCGATTTTCGGCCATAGTTGTTCAGCGTCCTCGTCAGCCCGGAACGAAAGCCGGAGACATGCGTTCCACCTTCAATCGTGTGAATATTGTTGACATACGAGTGCACGTTTTCAGTGAACTCACCCGCATATTGCAGTGCTATCTCGTACCCAACACCGTCTACCTCTCCGGAAAAATAGATGACATCCGAATGGAGTGGATCACTGGCACGATTCAGATGTTCAATAAACTGTACAATGCCTCGGTCGTAGCAATACTCATCACCTTCTTGAATACGTTCATCAAAGAATTTGATGCGCACTCCGCTGTTCAAAAACGCCAGCTCTTGCAAACGTTTACTCAGCACATCAAAACTGAACTTTGTTGTTTGGAAGATCGTTCCATCTGGTTTGAACGTCGTTCTTGTACCGACTTTCTTTGTTGCACCGGCTCGCTGAACGGGTCCAGACGGTACACCCTGCTCGTACTCCTGCTGGTAGATATGGCCATCCCGAAAGACCTGCACTTCACACCATTGGGAAAGGAAGTTCACCACCGTCACACCCACGCCATGCAGCCCACCCGACGTCTGATAGGCACCTTTGTCGAACTTACCGCCGAACTTCAGCACGGTCATCACGCCTTCGAGCGTCGAGACTTCCCTGCCCAATTCTTCCGACAACTTCTCGTGCGTTTCAACCGGAACCCCGCGGC
>JAJSAJ010000261.1 GCA_024274855.1 Planctomycetota bacterium
TGCGAGGGACACCGCTTGACGCCCTGTCCTACTGTGTTGGGGCATGAGATTATTGGTCGCGTCGTGGAGTTGCCGGCGGAGTCCGTGGCCTGTGACTTTGATGGGACGCCGCTTGAGATTGGTGACCGGGTGACTTGGTCCGTGACCGCCAGTTGCGGTAACTGCTTCTTCTGCAAGGATGGATTGCCGCAGAAGTGCGAACGGTTGTTCAAGTACGGTCATGAGCGGGTTTCCGATCAGCACCCACTCAGCGGTGGGCTTGCCGACTATTGCCATCTAGCCGAGGGCACTGCGATTTTTCGCGTACCGTCAAGCCTGTCGGACGCAGTGGCCTGTCCGGCCAACTGCGCCACGGCGACGGTCGCGGCCGCCTTGCGATATGCCGGCTCGTGTACTGGCCGCGCTGTGCTGATCCAGGGAGCCGGCATGCTGGGGCTAACTGCCGCGGCAATGGCAAGTTCAGGCGGAGCACGTGAGGTTGTCGTCTGTGACATGGTGCCCGAGCGTCTCGAACGAGCACGTATTTTCGGGGCCACGCAAACAGTACTTGCTGATGACAATTCAGCACTCCGCGCCCAAGTGGACCGGGTGACTTCCGGTCGAGGCGCTGACCTGGCCATTGACATGAGTGGTGCTCCGGAGGCCATTGAGATCGGGATCGAACTGTTGCGGATTGGCGGTCGCTATGTTCTGGTCGGCGCCGTATTTCCCGGCCGGCCAATCTCGATCTCCGCCGAGACGATCGTTCGTAATATTTTGTCTATCCAGGGTGTGCACAACTACGTTCCCGAGGATTTGCGCAGGGCTTTGCAGTTTCTCCAAAACGGCACCACGCGGTTTCCTTTCGAAGAACTGGTCGCCGAGACATTTGCCTTGGAAGACGCCGATGCGGCATTTCTCCATGCCTCGGAAAGCGGCGCGTTGCGCGTCGCGCTAAGAACATAACAGAACAGCCGGACTGCGACGATTCGTGACAATCTGTCAGCTGAAGCAAAGCCGCCTGTGGCGTGGAGGAGCGACCCGTGTTCTTCCTGGCCAACACCTAATTCACCGATTGCGCACAGGACGCGACAGAAGACTTCACATCTCACTGATTCCACGTTTTCTTCCAGGCGGCTAAACTGTCGCGAGAATTCAGACACTGCAATGGAGACATTGATGAATGAGAATAGTCCGTGTCAGAGGGAAATCCTTGCTGAAGGTAACTTCGTTCGCCTCGTGCGTCGAGCGGGTTGGGAATGGGCCGAGCGAACCAATAACTCGGGCGTTGTCGCAATCGTTGCGATCACCGAAGAGGCGGAAATCGTGCTGACGGAACAATATCGGCGGCCTCTCGATGCGAGAGTGCTCGATCTTCCGATGGGGTTGGCAGGCGACGTGCGCGGCGCCGAAGGCGAAGAGTTTCGCGAAGCCGCACAACGGGAACTCCTGGAAGAAACCGGCTACGAGGCCGATCGACTGGAATTCCTGCTCGAAGGCCCAACATCAGCCGGAATGACGAACGAAGCCGTGACTTTCTTTCTGGCACAAAGTGTTCGTAGGGTCGGGGATGGTGGCGGTGACGAGACCGAGGACATCGATGTCCACGTCGTTTCCCTCGATCAGGCCGACGTCTGGCTGAAACAGAAACGTGCCGAGGGCGTCCTGCTCGATCCAAAGATCTATGCAGCCATGCACTTCGCCGCGCGACGCGACTTGTCTGACGGATAGCAGAACCCCCGAGTCAAATGCAAGTGGATGGTCGGCCTTGTTGCGAGCCAGGTTTGGACCCACGGATGGCAGAGCGGACCCACGGATAAGAGGACGTGCGGCGGCGCTCTTCGTTCGGCGTTCCTTGAGAAATGCGGTTCAAGGTTTTCTCGGCAGACACTATTCCGCGACCTGGAGATCCGGGCGATATCCATGGAGCAATACTCCACGCACGTTCCCAAGGCGAATTGCGAGTCAATCTAATCCTGGTGCAGTGCTTAGCGAAGCGGCTCGAACTCGCGACCGAGCAAGCCGTACCAGGTGCGAAGTCCGTTAAGTTCGGCCTTCGCACGATCGCCGGCCTCGACGAACTCGACAGGGCGCGGGGCGGCCAGGGCGACCAAGTGCCTGATATCGAATGCCTCCAACAAGCCAAAGCAAAACAGCTCAGGCTTGTCTAAGACGCCCCAATTGTTCTCAATCACTTCCTTCAGACTTCCGAGTGAACCGTGTAGCTCCACACGATCGATCGACTGTGGCTCAAGTCCGGCTGCGACCAGTGTGAATAAACTGGAACGAGGTCCTTGGGCAACCACGTCGACCGAGCCACTTTCGTGCTTGGTCTTTGCCCATCGGGCTATAGCTGCTATCTGGCTTGCCTGCAAACCAAGTGGACGATCACCGATCCCGGCAACCAACAGTGCAAACAGGTAATCTCTTTCCTTGATCTTCGACTCGCCAAAGTAGAATGGATCGACCGCGAGCACGCGATGCCCGCTCTTCAAGAACCGAGCGACGTCGGCGGCGGCGCTTCGACGTCCCGCGTCGGCCACTAGAATCGCGATCTTGGTCGGATTTCCCTGGACAAGTTCCACCGCCGGTACCGTCCATAAGCCGTCCATCTGAAGCGCCCAGTAAGTGGCCTTCACGCCCGATTTCTGCTCGTTGCCGCACTTGATGGCATGGACGGCATAGTCTTTTGCTCGAACGATTTCACCCAGTTTCTTTCGCTGACGCCGTTGCCACTTCTTCGCAGCGCCTTTGTCAGTGGGCAACTGGCCGTTGCGAGGCAGGTTCTTGGCCAAGCCAAGTGCCAGCGTATGGAAATCCTGGTTCTTCTCGGGCAGTTCGACGAAAAGCTCTTCCTTACTCTTTACCTCGTTGTCGGAGGGAATCTCTTTGGTGTCCCAATGCGCGTCGCCGCTGTAGAAGAAGTCGCCTAGCATGCGGTAAAGCTGCTGCCGGTTGTCGACGGCGTAGTTGTGTTTTCCCGGAGGATCGTTATTGACGTGCCAACGGAGCATCTTTTCGCGACCGTAGAGGCGAAAGATCGGCCGAGCGGCAGCCAACAACGGCTGAAGAGCGTAAGCACCTTCGAAGCAGCATCCGTCGTGCAAGTTGAATGTGAGGAGTGTCGGTCGCGGAGCCAGCATCGCCGTGAGATGTGTATAGTCGCAGATCGTGGCCAGGTCGTTTGGCGTCTGCTCCGAATCTCCCAGATCCTTGAGGTGGTATGCCCGCGTGCGAAAACTGGAATAGCCGGCGACAGGATCGGCCAATGTGACGCGTGTGTCGAGCGAGCTGATGATGATCGTCTGCCAGCCACCGCCCGAGAGACCGGTGACCGCCACACGGTTCGGATCGACGTGGTCATGGCTTAACAGAACGTCCAGGCCTCGTTTCATGTCCAGATAAAACGGTGCCAAGCCGCTGGTGCCGCACAAGTCCAGTTGGTTCATTAAGCAGTGTTTGTAACCCGGCGTAGCGAGCTGTCCCATGCCGACCCATTCGATGTTCAACGCAAGCATACCGCGTTTGGCTTGATTGATGCAGCGGATCTGTTTGGGAGGATACTGTTTCCCCAGCGAAGTGTGGCCGTTCACATTCAAGACCGCAGGTACCTTACCGGAAAGCTTGTCCGGTTCGTAAAGCAGTGCTGGTATCCACATTCCGGGCAGCGCTTCGTAGCGAAGCTTCTTGATTCGGTATCCGGCCCCTCCTTCAATCGTCCCCAGCCATTGGACGTTCGCCGGCGCGTCGCGCCACTTGGCCGCCTCGCCCCGATAGACGATCCGTTCCAGCACCTCGCCGCGAATCCGGTCGGCCACTCGACTCCACGCGGCAACCGATTGTACTTCCGGCATGGGCGGCACTCGCTCGTCGCAATATCGCTGCACTTCAACCATCGGCAGAACCGAGCCGACAATGGTATGCTCGAGCAGTGCTTGGAGTTCCGACTGGTCGGCTGCATGAATCGATGTGGGCCCGGCGAAGAACCATTCGAGGCAGAGTGCAACAAATAGAATCCGTTGGTGGTGAGACACGGTTGGCCTGCTCCTACATCGGGGAAACGTTCGACTGTGAGTTCTCCAGCTGCCACATAACACTTTGGTACCATATTCGCGATGGCTTTCCAAGCAGACGAACAAGCAGAGCAGGGCTCATTGATGTCTCAGACGATCAAGACACAGGGCTGTGACTCTCGGAGGGACTTAGTCCACCTGCGAAAGATAGAGCCGGCAGCCGCTCGCTCCCCGCCGCCAAAGGCGGCGGGGAGCGAGCGGAAAGGGGGTTTCATCACTTGCTTTTTAGCTCGAGAGACTTATTCACCCATGGGACAAGCCCATGGGGGTCCTTCGACCAACGCACGTTCTCCATTTGGCTAAAGTGTTACCAAAGATGTAAGGCAGACTCTTGCCGCAAGCAACATGCCATTGGACATCACCATCCAGGTAGCCGGGAATAGTATCCCACGTAAGTGAGTTTCCAATGAGATAGTAACGGGTCGTCTTCTGCTCAGTCTGTGAGTTGTCGGATGCTTGTACGGTGTCCAGAGAAGAGGGCAGGCAGGCCGCTGCGACCAGCATTAAGGCAATTCGTCGTGTAAACATTGCTAGCACTTTCTTATTGATTCAGCGTAACATCGAGTTCTCGCGGACTGCTGCTGGCTCCCGTTGCGACACCGGCAACCATCCCGCAGAGTAACGCGAGGCGAGACATACAAGGTAACACTGGCTTTCAGAAATGTCGGATTTGTTTGTTGCGTTCGCTCATTTCTCTTGTATGCCCAACATCACACATCGTTAAGTTTTTGACAAAGGTGAGTGCTCAGCGGAAGTGAGCCATTCGGGACCTCGCTGTAGTTCGACGTTGGTTGGCGACTCTGCCGCCTGTACCTTCCTCTGCCAACTCATAAATCAACTTATCGACCGCCCCATTTCAACGCTTCGACACGGTACATTTGCGTGAACATCAATTGCGTGAATTCGATTCACTCGCGTGTAGTACTCGCAGTCGTGAAGCGAATCAGAGCCACCTGCGTTGGCTCGTTCGCGAAACATGTGTACGAAGCAAGCGCATTCCCTACATAGAGACCTGAACGCGTGGCTGCCACAATACTCGCTTGCACGCGAGTTGGAGAGACAACCGGAATGTCAATACTCTTGTGTCATTCTCCAGTAGGCACGATCAACTGTGTACGGATTCAGCAACGTTTTTGCTGGAAGGTCAGCAGGCAAGACGCCGTATCGTTTCATTTCGCGAATGTACGCGCCTCGCGGCTGAAATCCGGGCATGTCGAAACGCTTGATTCGTTCGAGTTCTCGTTGGCCCGCTTGGATCATGCTAAGTAGTTTCTGGTAGTCCGAATCTTCAACTGTTTCGAACACAGCCTGACGTTGGTTCGCCTTGCCGCATATCTGATATCCACCGGCGTGTGTGGCCAACGGGGCGAGTAGCATCAATGATCTGTTCGGTCTTGACAGATTAAAGACGATGTGACGACTCATGCGTAGTCGCGGGTCCTGGAGATCAAAGTTCCAAAACGAGACGCCACGTTCGTCCGAAAGGGACTTGGGCAACACGCGGTTTCCCGTATGGCAATGTCCGCACCGCCGTTGGATTACCTTGGCCGCCGCCCGGGTCGTGGGCCAATCTGTATCGGTATTGACTAGCCGATTCTGTGCATAACCGCCAATCATGCCCGTGCCCAACGCGGCATACGTGCCTGGGTAGGGTGCTCCGGTTTCGATCCAGAGTCGCAGGATCGTCCGTTGCCGCTCAGTTGCGCGGACGCCATAGTGACTGCCGTCAAGCAACGTAAGGACCCGACTGGCCGATGATCCAATGGTGCGAGGTGCACGGTTGCTGACCGGGCGGTTGCGCCCATCGGAAAACAGTTGTTTAACGGTCATCTCGTAATAACTGTGTGAGAACATTGGGCCATGATCACCCGACAAGATCAGTTTTCCAGCGTACGGCCCGCCGCGGGCCGTCTTGTCGTATCCGTGACAATCCATACAGAGTCTGTTCAAGATCGGTTGGATGTCTCGAGGAAAATCGAATACATCGGGTAAATCATCCATCGGCTTTATTCGACTCGGCGGCCGCCTGAGTGCCGCGAGGTTTCCGAACTGAACGGCGGGGGTTTCGGAACGACGTTCGTGGCAACCGACACAGCCGGTCACTTCGCCTGGCTGAACACTTAGGAAGCTTTGCATTCGCTTGACCGACATCCCCTTTTCGTCCAACGCGACAAAAAACAGACTCCGCCTCGCGGGAACTTTGAAACATGCCGACCCATCGCTCTCGACCGGAACCGTTCCCAAAACACGTTCGAGTGTAAAAGTGCCACCGTAACTCAACGGATCCATGCCACCGGTAAAGTTGATCGGCTTGGGAAGTGATTCGATTACTAGCAACTGTTTGACTTCGCCGCGTTGCACGCCACTCATGTTTCGGCCACGGTAGACGTCTGCCAGCACCAACGTACCAGATGGTTCATTCTTGCTGGTTCGGCTCGAGATGATGGGCTCTCGAGTTCGGGCGACAAGCGGGCGAGGTTCGTGACACTGGTACCCCGCTTTTCGATCCGTGGTCGGCAACGCATACAACTGGTCGATCCTTCCTTGATCATCTAATAACACAAGCCCATTCTCACGTGCTGCCAGAAAGTAACCGCTACCAAGCGGGTACGGATCTCGGAACACCGGTTTCGATTGCAAGATCGTCACCTTTGTCAGGTCGTCGGGGCCCGCCTCGGGGTCAACAATCGCAATGGCGCCGTCGTGTTCTCGTCGGCCGTGACCGGGCGAGAACACGGCCACAATCCGATTCGAATCGGGAATTGGCTTCGAGTCGATCATCACGGTCCCAGGGTGCTCGTTGCCGAAAAAGACCATCTGCCCCGTACCGTCAGGATTCATCGCCCACAGATGGTGATAGTGTACTTGCGATCGGTCGATGTATTCCCATCGCTGGTAGATCACTCGGCCATCCGAAAGCACCCACGGAGTGTTGTCCTGTTCGATGTTGCCGGACACTCGCTCGATGCCCGAGCCATCACGTTTGCAACGATACAAGGTAGCAACTTGGGTCAGCCAGCAGTTGACCCACCGCCGACAGCGGCTCGAGACAAACATGATTTGTCCATCCGGTAGCCAGCACGGTTCGATATCGTCATAGTCACCCTGCGTAAGCCGTCGCAGGCCCGTTCCGTTCGCTTGGATCGTATATAGATGAAAATGGGTCGACTTGCCGGGGCGATAAGAAAATAAGATGGTAGACCCGTCATAGTCAACAACCGGGTCCCGGACCCCTCCTTCGGGATCATCGAGCAACCGCCGTACATTGCCGGTTTGCACGTCGAGCACACACAATCGTCCTCCTGGCACGTAGGCCGGACGCTGTTGTTCATCCGCATAATAGCCAAAGTTCGCATACCAGTGTCCGTCAGCAGCCGGCTTGCGCATCGCAAATACGATTTGCCGCACGTCGGACGGCAAGCGGCCAGAAAGCGCCGCATGGGCTTCGGCGGCCATCAGCAGAGCGAGCCCAGTTACAACCCAGAGTGCGTATCGACCCATTGAATAACCGTAACACAATCCAAGGGTACGGAGCCACTCTTGTTTGGTCCAGCAAGTCATGTGTGTGCTCATTTTCTTCGGAGTCTGTTCGGGGCGGGACTACATTCGTGTAACGCTGACGGTGTCTTCGGGGACTTATCCTGTCGCGGTCTTCAGCCGCAACCCGCGAAGGGTGTGACAAGCTCGTTCGACCAACGTACGCAATCAGCACTCAAGCACATCGCGAGCGCGGGCACACCAGAATCCCGTATCGATTTTCAAACATACGTCTGCGGTGCACACTTTCTACGAGGTCAGACTCTATCGTAGCCACCCATCGTCTTGACGTCCACGTGCCCTATTTCACAGCGTGAAGAAGGGCGTCGTTCAGTTCCGTTGCCGATTTGACACTCCGTCTTGCGTGAGCGTGAAGGCCGTTCGACGTTGGGCAGAAAGACGTGGGCCACGTCTTTAAAGTCCTTTGTCCATTTCTTCCATTCGAGCAGGGGAGTCTTGTATTTTCGACGAAAGACGAATGGGCCCTGTTTGCCTTCACGTCTGAGTAGATCCCAGGTGGTGTCCGGCAGGACCTCTTTGTTCGCCGGCAAGGAAAGGCCCGGGAATATGACTCCCGCCTGTGCGGAGTCAGCCGGAGGCTTGGTGTATCGGTACTTGTAGATGTCTTTTCGTAAGAAAGGCCACAGAGTTGCTATCGTGTAGGTTTTGTCCGGCTCCAGATCAAACGTCACACGGCCGTCTTTTTCGTGATAGGCGACTTCCATTCCCGAGTAGTAATAGGCGCCGGCCACCAGGAACAGCCAATGCGCGTCGCGGTTGTCGAGGTGAAACGGATTGAAGTGCTCCCGAACCTCAGGTGAACCGAAGTAGCGGATCAGGTCCGCTCCCTTCATGGAGAACTTGACAACGCGGCGGTCGTGCAAGATACCGATGATGCGTTCGACGGTTACCGGCCCTGCCCCAAACACCGGGTGCTCGTCGTAAAGAGCTTTTCTGGGGACGATGACGATATCCGCGCCGGTCGTTTTGCGTAGGAAATCGGCATACCAATAGCCCATGTTGTATAACTCCATGGGTTCCGTAAAGTCGCCCAATTCCAGGTGAGCGTCCGGCAGGTGTTTCTTGAAGCACGATTTGACAAAGCCGGCGACATCTCGATCTTCCGCCATTCCCGTTTCAATCCTGCGAGGCTGAACACGGAACGACCGAATCGCTTTTGTTTGTCTATCCACCGTCAACGTGAGGATACCGAGCCAACCCCCGCTGGCCCCGGCCTGCACAATGATTGTCCCCGTCTCTTTGAAAAACTTGTCCGCAAGTTCCTGGTTGATCAGCGTGTGGGAGTGTCCGCCGATGATGACTTTGATTTCGGGGAACTCCTTGGCAAACACCAGATCATTCATCCCCTTGTAAGAATGCATCTTCGTCACACCCAAGTGGGTCAGAGCTGCGATGAAATCGACGTTCTTGGCCTGCAGTTCGCCGATCGCCGTGCGTACCGCGGGCCGGAGAGGCAGTCGGTAGACAGGCAGCGGACTCTTGTGTGCAGGGCCGGTAGTTACCCCGAGGAATCCAATGCGAACGCCATCGATTTCCGTTACCCAGGTCTTCACTAAGTTTTTGGGCGGTTCCTTAAGCGATGATGCAACGTTCGTGCAGAGTACCCTTGTCGGATATCTCTTCATCAACTCCGCGAGCCGGTCGGCGCCATACGTCCAGTCATGGTTTCCGATGGTCCAGGCATCATATCCCATCCGATGCATGGCGCCGTAGATCGCATCACAGCGTGTCAGCGTTGCCAGGATCGAGCCTCGGTCGAGGTAGTCTCCCGCGTCGAGATAAAGAGTATTTGCATGCTGGTTCTTGTATTCCTTGGCCAAGTGGGCGATACGTCCGAGAGTCTCGAGATGTTGGTGAATGTCGTTCGTGTGGAGGATCGTTATCTTGATTTCTCGGGCACCGAGCGGTGCGAATCCGACGGCAAGAGCGACCACTACACCGGCACACAACGTTCGGACTACAGACGGGCGAAGCATGTTGGAAGGACACATATTGGGTTCTCGACTTCGAAACAAGGGAGTTGCATTTGAAGTGCATCCGCGTTTTTCGGAAGTTGCAAACACAAGAACAGACGCTGTTTACGTGGTTACATACGAAATTATATCATAAATGTGATTCGGCCGTGCGTGGTTGTATGTGTGTGGCAATCACGCCCAGATGATCCAAGATGCTCGTCGTAATTATTTCCCAGATTCGGCGTGGTGCCGCCCAGGTCACTTTTCGGTAGCCGTTCACGCCCCTGGGGGCTGACGCAATTTTCGGCGGAGAAATCGTTTCTTGACGCGAACGCATTCTGTCGCCGAAAATGGGTTTGCCCCCTTGGAAGCGAACCGGCGGCCTACATTCCGTAAACGGCTATACTTTTCGAGTGCCACCCGGTTGCTGTGATCCAGCCAGGTTCCGGACCTTCCAGGAAGCCGAGGGACGGGCTTTCCGCGAACCAAATGTTTCCGGCGATGAAACGTTTGTCGTGCTCGGCAGTCGTCGCAGCGCAGTAAGCTGACGTAGTCGATCAGTACAGTACCGGTGGCCTGATGCAGCTGCAACGAAAGCAGGCTCGCTTTCGCGTCGGCCGGAACATCAAGGATAAAATCACGTCGTATCCAACGATCACCGGTCGTTGTCAGCCGGGATAGATTTTGGCCAAGATTCACTCCTGCCGTTGCGCTGCGCTGTATGCGCAGATAGCTGTTGAAACTTCCCATGTTCTGCTGGGGCAAAAGTGACTTGCCCACGACGCGCACCTGGTAAGACAAGCAGTATCGGCCGGGAGACTTCACCAAGTCGCCGATAGGGCGCGTCCACTTGATGACACGCGTCTTCATGGTATTGGCGTCAACGGCGTGAAGGCGAACGCAGTAATCCTTGTGCAACCCTTGCTTGACACGCTGAACCGCGGCTTGTGGAAGTGAGTTTCGCGAGTTGGAAGAAGTTCGCCAGGGTGCCATGTTTTCGGTCTCGAAAGACCCGCTCTTCATGATATTGGGGGCATCAGCTTGGACCGCACGGTCAAACAACAGCCTGCCCCCCTTCGACAGTCGGTAGGGTGGAGCACCCGTCTTGACGGCGGCGAACGTCGGACTGTCTGATGGGCCGTTCTGGCCGAGAAACAGGTTGAAGCGGAGTTCACTCGGGCGGCTGGCGTGGATGCCCAACCCTTTAAGGGGAATCCGCAACTCGCCGATCCAATTTCCGTTGCCGGTGCGGTGTGCGGCGTACGTAACTCCGGTGCTGAAATCTCTCGCGGCATCAGTGTCAATAGCTCCTTCGGTCACGACTTTGAGATCTCCGGATGAACAGGCACGCAGAATATGGGTCGGCCCCAATCGTCCTTGAGCGACATTCGCCAGCACGCATTCTACACAGCTGTTTCTCTTCTCGTTTCCCGTTCCGCTTCCCCTCGCGGGCGAACTGCCGTTTTCAGTCACATGCACAAAGAGATACAGATACTGTTCGTCGAAAAGAGCATACCCTTCACCTGCCACCGGTGCGTCAGCCGCTGGACCTTCCATGGAGACCAGGGAAATCGTCCGCGCAAGATTCCAACCGGGCCATTCCGTGCGGTGGGCCACACCATCGACCTTTGGTGAGTTCTGAGTGAAATAGGCACGCCACTCGGAGCGGACGATCGGTTCCGCCGTGTAACTGTTTTCATAATCGTATTTTGGTTGAGAGTCGAGCACGCGCGCCGACGCGAGGTCCGGTTTTGGGAAAATCGCACGCGCATCCGACAGACCGGAGACTGCCGACATGTCCGAAACGACGACACTTCCCCATGGGTCCGTCTGGAA
>JAJSAJ010000262.1 GCA_024274855.1 Planctomycetota bacterium
AGGTTTTCCGTGGCGAGTTCGTCCGGGTTCTTAGGTGGTTCAGGCTCCAACTCGACATAGCCGGCCGTCCAGAGTATCCGCAACATACGATCGAGCGTCTTCTGGCCATCTTCGAGCCATTTGCCGGACATGAGTCGTTTCCCGACGATGCCTCGAATCCGCTCGACGTCTGGTGATGCGTCCAGCCAGTAGGCCAACAGACGCCAGGGCAGGGCACCGCGGCTGGCCAGTCGGCGAGGCGAGGCAGCTCGTAACTTGTCGAATTGTGCCTCGGTCCAGTATTGCTGAGTTGCTCGCCGTTTCGGCATCTTCTTCTTCAGTTTCTTTTTGGCTTTTCGTAACTGCGGATCTTTCGTGTCCTCTGGAATACTGTCGTATTTCGTTCGCCAACGCAGCAGTTTGACATCGTCTTCATGCGCCAGCACGAAGACGAATCCCTGGTCGTCGAATTGAGGTCGTCCCGCTCGCCCAAAAATCTGATGGGCACTGCTCGGATTAATGACTTTCTTATCACCGGGCGGGCCTTTCAGCAGGTTCGGCATGACGACGCTTCTGGCTGGTAAGTTGATACCGGCTGACAGGGTCTCGGTACAAATGGTCAAAGCCAGCAACTTGCGTTGAAACAGCTCTTCCACAATACGTTTGTACTTGGGCAGGACACCGGCATGGTGGACACCAACGCCGCGCATCAGCAATTGACGCAGTTTCGGGCCTGCACCCTGCGACCAGTCATATTCCTTGAGTTCATCAACAAGTTGACTTTGCTGCTCGCTGCTGATCAGTTTCTTGCCCCGTACCTGTTCAGCCACATTCCAACATGTCTCGCGATTGAAACAGAATACCAAAGCCGGTGTCTTGCGAGCTTCCTCGTCCCCCGCTGCCATCGATTCAAGAAACTCGGTCAACAGCATGTCCCCGATCCACTGGTAGGTCAGCGGTACTTTGCGCTCGTCACTCTGTACAAGATCCAAGCGCCTGTTGTGACTGTGGTCCAGCCAGCTAAGAAACTCGACACTGTTTCCGACTGTGGCGGAGAGGAGCAATGTTCGTACCTGAGGTGGGAGTAAGCCAAGTGTCAGTTCCCATACAATACCCCGTTCCGGGTCATTGAAGCTGTGAAACTCATCCATCACAACAGCGCTGACTTGATCGAAGTCGAACTCGTCGGACCTCAGGAGACGGTTGAACAGGATTTCTGCCACGACCACCAGGATGCGCGCGTCGGGATTGATTCGTCGATTACCTGTCACCAGCCCGACGTCATCAGCCTGAAATCCCCATCGGACGGCGGCTTCTTGCATTTCGTAGAACTTCTGGTCTGTCAATGCAATCAAGGGTGTTGTGTAGTAAGCGACCGTATTGTTGTGAAGGGCTTCGAATAATGCAGCTTCCGCGATCAGTGTCTTGCCCATTCCCGTAGGCGCGCAGACCATCACGCCTTGCTTGGCCGTAAACCAGGCCAACAGGGCCTCCTCCTGGACCGGGTAAGGTTCGTACGGCAGTTGCTCCAGATAAAGTGCCGCAAGATCGTCGCGATTTGATGGGTCCACACAATTCCCCGAATTCATTCTGTCCGCTCTGTCACGAAAGAAAATTGCACACGAGTCTTAACAGTTTTCAGTATCCGATGCGGCGCGTCAATCCGTGCGGTTCTGCAAAGGTGTCCATGGTCTGCGTCTTTGTTGGGATTTGTTGCAAACCAAGCAAGAGAAAAGGATTTCGGAGGTGGCGTCTGCCGGAGACTCGCCCCAAGATTCCAAACGGCTAGACTTGTTTCTGGTTGCTGAAACACGGAAGGGATTGTGGCTGGATCTACGGAGGGGGATCGATGAAGAGGCATTCATTGAGAATTAGTATTCGGGCGGTCGTTGTCGAATTACTTGGGCTATTCGTGTTGGTCTGGTTGATCCTGCCGACTGGGCCGGCGCATGAAAACCGAGTCGTGACACCGATATTGCAGGTTCCGCCACTCGAGTCGGCTTCGTTGGCCATGACGCCAGTAGGACCGACTGATCCGATCAGACGGCATGCCTATGTGGCTCGCCAGCTTGATTATCACGCCCTGTTCTTTTGGAAGCTGTTGTCCAAGCATTTCAAGCAGGTGCTGATTCCTGATCGGCGACTTGCTCCGGACCCTTCAGCCGCCAACCACGGGCGGGACGACTAGCAGTGTGTCGCCGTCAGCCAGATTATGTTGGTGGGTGCGAATCAGGGCGCCATTGACCGTTAATGTTTGCACGTGATCTGGCGCAATACCGAGTACCGTCAGCACATCGCCAATCGTCGCCGATGACGGTAGATGCAGCAGGCCGGTTGCCGGTTCTCGCTGTTTCAAAGAACCCATCAGTTGGATTGTGATTTGCATGTTTCTAACCTGCAAGGCCGTCGTTCCCGCAGGGATGTTTCCGGTGCTCAAAGTGTGTCGCGCGTACCAAAGAAGAGGGTATGGCCGGGTGATGGGTTTGTTGGAATTATCGTGTCCTGAAACCGATACGATCTGGCGGCAGTTGGCTTGCCGAGCAGGGTGGTCGAGGCGAGGCGGCCGCCAATGTTCATTGCGATATAGGCTTTTCGTACGTCGAAAGCGTTTTCGCGCAGATAGTTTTTCCAGATGCCCATCGGCGTTTGCGTCTGTATTATCCCCTTGATCATTCCGATATCCGTCAGCATTCCCACATCCGAGGCTTGCCCGGTCAGAATCGCGCCGATAAGACGGTCATTCCGCCAAAGCAGCTTTCGGTAAACCGATCGGTGCGGATCTGAAATCACGACCTCATCGGCGTCTGGCTCCGCGAACCGACCATAGCTGGCGGACTGCAATCCGCAGACTTCGAGAACGTTCATCGACAAACTGCCCGGATACGAAATATCATTTCCGGTCATGTTGGCACCGGCAATGCGGCCATGATCGACCGCCGTCGGATGGATGGCGTGAACCGCTTTTTCGTCACTGAGCATTACAGGGCCCTGTGCCACGTCACCCGCCGCAAAGACATTCGGTATGTTTGTCTGCATGTGGCGGTCGACCAGGATTCCGGCATCGGTCAGGACGGATGTGTTCTGAACCAATTCCAAGTTCGGCCGAACTCCGGTTGCCAGGACAACCAGATCAGCCTCAACCTTCCGGCCGTCACGTAGCTGTACGCTTGGGGTTCCGTTCACATCGACAATTTCCAGGACCGATTGGCCAGTGTGGACTGCAATGCCTTGCTGGGTGACCCAGTCTTGGACAATCCTCGCGGATTAGGCATCGAGCATGGTAGGCAGTACCTGATCTTGTTGCTCGATAACGGTCAGTGTCCAGTGTTGTTTGAACATTGCGTTCAGGACAATCATGCCAACGAAGCCGGCGCCGACCAAGACAACGCGTGGCTTGGAGATTGGCGTCAGTCGATCGAGCGCCGACTGGACATGGGCCAGCGACCACATTGGCTGAACGCCCGGAAGATCGATTCCATTGATTGGCGGCGGGACAGGCCGGCTGCCAGTGGCAATCAGCAGTTTATCGAACGGTAGTGTCGTCTGGTCGGACAAGACGACGGTTTGGTGTTTCAGGTGGATGCTCTCGGCTCGGGCATGATGAAGCACGGAAATGGACAACCGTCGGAAGAAATTCTCATCGGCGATCAGCGTTTGGCTGCGCGGGATCTGGTTCGCCAGCCAATACGGCAGGGTCATGCGGCTGTGGGCTGGTTCGTCGGCGACCAGCGTGATTCGGGACGGCTGTTGCTCGAATTGCCGGATCGTCTCTACCGCGTTGATAGCCGCCGGCCCGGCACCAATAATAACGTGGTGGGTCTTTCGGGTCATATCGTGCTTCCCGCAAGTGTCTGATTTCGTAGCCGTTCACGCCGCTGGGGTCTGACGCAATTTTCGGCGGAGAAAGCGTTTCTTTACGCGAACACATTTTGTCGCCGAAAATGGGTCTGACCCCTTGGAAGCAAACCGGTGGCCTACATTCCGTGAACGGTTACCTGATTTCTAACAGTCAGAATGTGAATGATGGTGCGTGATTGCGGACAAATTATTCTCAGAGGTCATCGATCCCTAATTCGGCCAGTTTTTGTTTCGTGGGAATCCCCTCGGGTGTCCAGCCTCGATGTTCGTAGTAAGCGGCCAGCATGGTGTTGAGGTCGACCGTCACGCCGGCTGCCGGTCCGGACGTGTGCGCTTCATTCAGCAGGCGATCGGGCAGGGAATCATCGGCCCGGGTCAAGCCGGCCCTCAGATTGAACAGACGTTCCACGTTCCATGTGCGTTGGCCGATCATCAGAAAGTCGTCATACGAAAAATCGTGGCCGGTGATCGCAGCGACGCACGGGACCAGCAAGTCGGTCGTTCCGCCGGTCGCTCCGGCGAACGAGCAGACGCCCGTGTTGTCATGTGCCGTGGTGCGATGTTGTTCATCGGCAACCCAGGGTCCTTTGCCGATCGGCGTGTGAGGATCCATCGTGGTCGTTTCGGCGCCACACGTCCATGCGCGCAGATGGCATGCACCTCGGTTGCTGGTTGCATAGGCAACTCCCATCCCTTGAAAGGCTCGCGGGTCATAGGCGGGGAATTCCTGGCCTTTGGTGCCCATGAATACCTCGGGATGCCCGAAGCTGTCTCCCATTCGCTTGCTGCCCTCGGCCAGCACGTTCCCGAATCCTTCCCGATAGGCCGTTGCTTCGGTCATCCGGATCAGCGCTTGGGCGGATCCGAAGACCAGCGGCAACTCGACATCCTGATCGGTTATCACGCCGCGTTCGTACAGCTCCATCGCGGCGGCGATGGTCGCTCCCATCGAAATCGGATCCATGCCGAGGTCATTGCACAGCCAATGGGCTTTGATCACCGCGTCCAAATCATCGACACCCACATCAGCGCCGAGTGACCATGCCGTCTCGTATTCAGGTCCTTCGGTTGCGTTCTTCCAATTGCGGCGGTGCATATTGACCAGGTACTTGTCAGCTGCCTCGTTCAACCGTGTGACGCGCCCGCAGGCAACCGTGCACGCATAGCAGGCTTTGTTGGCAACCAGACGTTGTTGTCGAATTGCGGTGCCGTTCAGATTGTCGAAGTGTTCGAATTGTCCCTGTCGAAAATTGTAGGCGGGCAGGCCTCCGTGCGCTTGGGTAAAGTCCATTGTGGCTGGCGTCCCCAAGTCGGAAAACATCTTGCGAGTTGGATTGGCCTGCATTTCTCCGCGAATTTCCCAGACGGCTTTCATGAAGGCCTCCGGATTCGCGACGTCGATCCGGCCGGTCCCTCGTACGGCGATCGCTTTGAGGTTTTTCGAGCCCATGACGGCACCAACGCCACTTCGTCCGGCCGCTCGATGTTTGTCGTTCATGATCGAGGCAAAGCGGACCAGCTTTTCTCCGGCCGGTCCGATCGATGCGACGCGAATGTCGGGGATGGCCAAATGGCGGCGTAGCCAATCTTCCGTGTCAAAAACGCCCTGGCCCCATATGTTGGATGCGTCGCGCAGTTGGACGAAATCGTCGTAGATCAGCAAGTAGACCGGCTTGGCCGCCTTCCCTTCGACAATCAACAGATCATAGCCGGCCAACTTCAGCTCGGGCCCCCAATGACCACCCGAATTGGATGTCGTGATCGCGCCGGTCTGCGCACCCTTGGTGACAACCATGTAGCGAGCGGCGCAGGGGACCGGGGTTCCGGTCAGCGGCCCGGTGGCGAATATCAGCCGGTTTTCCGGATCGAGTGGGTCCGCGGCCGGATTCATCTCTTGAATCAGATAGCGTGCGGCAACGCCGCGTGCTCCGAGGAAGTCGCGATTCCACGCGTCCGGAATCGACTCGATCCGAGTCGAGCCCGAGGTCAGATTGACACGGAGCAGCTTACCTGTCCAACCGGCCATCAGCGATCTCCTTGCCTGATATCGGCCGTTGCGGCCACGTGTTGAAAGTGAACATGCTCGGCCCAATCGGCAAACCAACGTCCCGTCTGGTCGGTGTCAAGCAGCTGGATCGCATCGGTCGGGCAGCTGGCGACACAAGCCGGTTGTCCGCCGCATAAATCGCATTTGGCAGCTTTGTTACCTTGTGGCATCGAGAAGACGGTTCCGAACGGGCAGGTCAGAGTGCACAGGTTACAGCCAATGCAAAGCGAGGAGATGACACATTTGGCGCCTGTCTCCGGGTCGATGGCGATGGCGTTTACCGGGCACGCGTTCATGCACCAGGCTTCGTCACATTGCAAACATGTGTGTGGTGCGTAGCTGGCCTCTTCGTCGAAAATGCTGACGCGCACCAAGCTGTGCGACGGCTGAAACGTCCCCGTTTGTACCCAGGCGCACGCCAGTTCACATTGCCGACAACCGGTGCATTTTTGCGGAATGATGTTCAGCCGTTTGCCCATTGTCAGGACTCCCACGAAAAATGGCTCATTTCCAAGAACCTACCAAAGCAATCGACGAAATGCCAGACAGATGCACTCAAGACGGCTGCGAAACGGGCGGCGGAAGACGTTGCAGTCGATTTGTGGGAGCCGAGCGAGTCGCATCGGATGGCGGTGTGGTAACCACTTCGGCAGGCAACCCGCCGTCCGTTTCCGCGTTGTCTGTATTTTGGATCTGGAGGTAGGAGCCTCGGCTGAGTGGGTGTGGGCGGAAAATGCCATAGTCGATCGGCCGACCGGTGAAGTGACGAGATCTTTCGAACGCCTCGCGATAGGCAGCGTTTGCCCAAGGGCCTTCGGTCAAGGTGATGCCGTCATATTCGAGCAGCGATCCTTTCTCGCGGTGGACGTTCTTGGTGGCAAGCGCGTAGTCGATTACGGAGCGATAGTAGGCTACGTCGGCTTCGGCCAGTCGCCGTTCAGCTTGGAGCAACACGTCGATCTGCTCGAACCCGGTTTCGCTTCGTGCGCGGAGCACTTGAACTTCATGGTACGTGGCAACACGGCGATTTAAGTTCGTCTTGGTCAACTGAAATGCCCGCTCGAGCTCGCGTATCGCACTGCTCAAGTCGTGCGAGATACGAAACTCTTGTTCACGCAGCAGCGCGCGTTCACGAGCAAGTTGTAACTCAGCATTTCGAAGTGCGGTGA
Source organism: Planctomycetota bacterium (assembly GCA_024274855.1). GTDB lineage: Bacteria > Planctomycetota > Planctomycetia > Pirellulales > Pirellulaceae > JAJSAJ01. Next base: position 7,054 of record JAJSAJ010000262.1, read on the forward strand.
ACTCGCGGCGAAATCCGATAGGGATGTTGAGTTGCAGGCCGAGTTGCCATTCTTGGAAATCGCCACCGAGCAGGTTCTGGTAGGCATTCTCAAAGCCGGTCGGGCCCGATTTGCCAAGCAGTTCGTCACCGATGCCGCGCCAGCGATAGAGTGCGACTGTATCGAGTCTCGGTTTGATGAAGTTTCGAGCGGCAACCAGTTCCAGCTCTCTTCGTTTGATCTGCCACTGCTGTCGACGTAACTCGACACGTCGACCGTAAGCTTCACTCAATACCCCGGGCCAGTCAAAGATAAGTTTTGCTGTCGACGGCTCGGTCGAGGGACGAATCAGTCGCGGGCCATTTGGAGGTAACGAGAGCAGATACCTGAGTCGCGCTTCCTGCATGTAGAGGTTGCCGACCGCGTCTTCGACCGCTGCTTGGAACGTGAAGTACTGAGACCGCAGTTGCGCTTCGTTCTCGGGTGTACCGCCTCGAACTTCAATGCGCAAACGTTCCGCGATATTGCGCCATGTGACCAACGCACTGTCGCGGCCGGCCAGCTTGGTTTCCAGATCACGGTATGCGAAGTAGAGGTTCCAGTAGGCTTCCTCAACATCGCTGACCAATTGCGTAACGCCCTTTTCAAAGTCAGCCAATGAAATGTCGGTGTTGATGCGGGCCAGCAGGACCCCCGCGGCACTGCCTGCCGTTGCGTTTGGACCGGCAATTCGATTGAACTCGACACCGGCACCTTGCAACAGGGGTTGTCGGTATTCCGCCTCGTAGTCGAGCTGATAGACGCTTGGCCATCGCAGTGATGGATTTAGTGTTATCGAGCGGCTGTAGTTCACATGATGTCGTACAGAGAACTTGGCCCCGGTCGCAGTCGCTTTGGTGACTTCCGCTTGAAAGGCACTGTCAAGCTGTTGGGCTGTTGGGAGAAAGAGTCCCGCGAATGTCTGGTTGATGCCCCGGTCGATCTTGTTCCAGAAAATGCTCGACGACAATTGCGCATCGAACGCACTGAGTGCCGCTTCCACACTTGTTCGTGGGTCCGATTCGATCAATGCGGGATCGTATGTGGTTTGCGTACCGCCCGGTGATGCGACGACCGAGCCCCCTAGTACTCGAATGACCTCACCATGGGTCACGGCCATACGGACGGCTTCAGGCAACGTCATATCCCATGCTTCGAGATCGCTAGGGTTTTCCATGGATCGAGGGCGACCGTTGCACGCGAGTGCTGGCTCCATCGCCACTTCGATGTCCGGGTACTCAATTTCTGTCGCGCATTGCCGATACGGACCGACCTGGTGTTCGGAGAAATGGAAGTCGCGCTGACGAAACCGGCACCCAACGCCGCACACCAGCAGCATCGCAAGAATGTGCGTTGATCGTTGGTTCATGAAACTTGCCCCGATACGTACTCAGTTCGACGTTGCCATCGATCGTCGCTTGCTATCTTCGGCCGGTTCCGGCAGTGCAAACGAACGTGCGGTCCTGGATTGTTCGTTGGAACGCGGCCACGGGAGGCCGTTTACCGAAACGTCCTGATTGCTCACGCGTAAGGATAGGGCCTGTTGCCGTAGCCATTCACGCCGCTGGGGTCTGACCCCTTGTAAGCAAACCGGCGGCCTACATGCCGTGAACGGTTACCTGTTGCCCTTCTTGTTGTTCGTTGTGCCAATGCGCACAACCGTACCTTTTCCTATCGTCGTAGTTCGTTCTCCAGCTAGAGCTATTCGAACAACCGTTAGACTTGCAATGGACAAGACGAGCATGGCTTGCGAAGAGATGTTCGGTTAGGCTGAGTTTAACGTGAAGCCCGCGTTAGGGGAGCAGGAAGATCACGCCGAGCCATGCGGCTGATTCCACGAGGCTTGCATCAGCCTGTAGCGGGGGGCGCTGAAGTAGAATGGGGGTCGTGCTGCCGGGCCGAAAGTATCCCAAAGTACTTGTGGCACGATGCGGTTTGCTGAGTGTCATCGCGTAGGGCAGGACAGGAAACGTTAGAAAGAAGCGGCTGCCCGCGGCAAAGGGTGCCACGACTGGGTGGTATGTCTGCCCGTATCGCTCAAGCACCGTGTCTTCAAAATAGACCGGTCGATGGCACAGGTTGGAGGCGGCCCAGTGATAGGTGAGCGGTTTCCACGGCTGTCCCCGCCCAGACGGCGGTTGCGTCATCGTTTCGTCAAATAGGCCCTCCGTGGCATCGGGTGGAAGAAGACCTGGGCGCAGCCGGGTGTCCGGCAGACGCTCGGATAGAGGCTTCAGGCCCTGGCGAGCCATTTCACGCGGAGTTCGCGGCGCGGGACTCGGCTGGGCTGCGGAACGCTCGCCGGGAGATGACGGACGCTGGCCCGCGGCTGGTGCCGGCCCCCAGACTGCGGACAGCAGGAAACTGCTGGTCAGGGCTATTAGCAGGTGTCTCATGATGGTTTGGCCAAGAGTGATCTGCATTACGAACGTCAAAGATCGTTAAGTTTTTGACAAACTTCCAGCGACCAACGGGAGCGGGCGATTGGGGCCCCGAGCTTGGATTTGGTTGGCGGCTCTGCCGCACTGGGTGCCTGTCGGTGGTGATCTCAGGACAATGGCCACACGGCCATCGTGTTTGCGGCGGAGGCCAGAGTGGGGGGGGATTGCATCCCATCACAAAATTGCCGGTCCGGTTACTGGTCCTCAGGTGTTTTGCGAGACCGAATCGGGTTCGTTACGCGTCTAGGGGGCCAAGCCACTTCGGGTTATGTCGTCCTGTCGCAAGCTAATGCTGAATCGATTCGCCCGAAATCCGCAGAGTTGACGCAATCGACTTTGTTGTTTTGCGTCCGGTGCGGGGATTTCGTAACACTTTAGCTGTCTGCAAGAAAACGTTGAATGCGTGGGAGCTGGCGCCCTTTTTCGCGGCCATGCGTGTAATCCAAGGATCCGATTTTGACCGCGAAAAAAGAGGCCTGACACCCTCTCCACGGACGACTCCGCTCCAGATGGCTAAAGTGTTACGGGAATTATTTGAAACCAATCCCTGTGGTTTGGGTTAATCTATAGAGACAACGTGCGTTACCCATTTGAAGCATTGCCCGCCCGGGATTTCGAGTGCAGAAGCCGGTGGTTTTATGAAGTGGAAGTCCCGGACACCGCCCAAGCCGTCCAATTCCCGCGAGAACGAGTCCCCATCCTGGGGTTGGTTGCTTACCGTCTGGGTGGTTTTGGCAGTGAGCCTCGAGGGGCTCATCTGGGCGACCGGCGTTCCACACTACCAGTTGGCGGAGGCGGTTGAGCGGGGCGCGAGTCAGGTTGAGCATTCGATGGTGGGTGAAGACAGTACGGATGTTGTACGGAAAGCGATCCGGCTACAGCAGGACTCTCTGTCGTTCTGGACAGTCGTTGCGATGGTGGGTGATTTTGTTGTCAAACCGTTGTCGCTGGTCTTGCGCGCTGTGCTGGTTGCCGTGGCATTTGGGGCGGTGGCGGCGGTCAGTGGTCGTCGCGTGCGCTATGCGATCGTGTTGGCCGACTGCGTCCGATGGCAAGGGGTGTGGGTGCTAGGTCTGGCCGTTCAGCTAGTGATCATGTTGGCCCTGTCACGGTCGAGTGTGGAGACGTCGGTTCTGCTGCTAATGCCCCCCGAGACTTATCCGGCAACCGTCTGGGCCATGCTGAGGCAGCTTGACCTGTTTGCCATCGTGGGATGGTTGGGAATGGCTTACAGCGGGTGGCATCGCCAGCAGACTAATTGGGTGGTCGCGCTGTTGACATGTGCAAGCCTGGCGGTTGTGGAAGGAGTTTTCTGGGCGGCCGGTTCGTTGCTGGTCAATCTAGGGGCCCGTATGACGTTGATGCCACAATAGAAATGCACTGGTTTCGCGACGATCGAAAGTGTTGCGATAGAACCCGTGATCCGGTTGTCTGGAAGGCAGAGAGTCGAATGCGACGAATCATTGCGATTACAGTGATCTTGGCAGTGGTTGTCACGTGTGTGGCCGTTGCCAATCTGCGACGCGATCCAAAAGCGTTGAAGGTTGATTGGCGTATCAAGAAGCGAATGCCGCCTTTGGACGTTCAGGTCGAGCACCCGAGTCGGGGGAAGATTGTCGAGACGATCACGGCGCCTGGGACGATCGAGTTGGTTGAAGAGGCGGACATCGCATCGCAAATGGTCGGGCAAGTCACGGAGGTTCTAGTCAAGAAAGGTGCCATCGTCAAGGAAGGAGATTTGCTTGTCAAGCTGGATGATCGAGATGCCAAGGCACGTTTGGAGTCAACGGACGCTCGGATCAAGCGTTTGAGATCGGCGATTGCCATGGCGAAGGCCGATCTTGAGAAAGCGAGCCGTGACTTGAAGGGATATCGAAAATTGGCGGATCGCGGATTCTCCACACCGTCGGAAGTGAATGATGGTGCCACGCTGGTTGCGAAGACTCAGGCTGCATTGGAGATGAGCGAGCATGATTTGGAAGAAAGTCTCGCGGCCAGGGGCAGCACCGTCCAGGCACTGACCTGGACCGAAATCCGAGCGCCAATTGCCGGAACCGTGATCGATTTGGATGTGGAGGTTGGCGAAGTGGTCATTGCCGGCACAACAAATTTGCCAGGTACCGTGCTGATGACAATCGGAGACATGAGTCGAATGCGGGTGCGTGCCGACGTGGATGAAACCGATGTTGCTCTGTTGGAATCCGGTCAACCTGCCCATATTTATTTGCATGCGGATCAGGACAATCCGATCGCTGGAACGGTCGACTTGATTGCTCCGCGAGGGACCAAAGTGGGCGACGTTGTCAGCTTCGAGACTCTGATCGATGTACGTGGGCACCATGCTGCTTCGCGTCCAGAAATGACCGCGACTGTTGAGATCGAAGTGAAGCGGGCTGCCGATGTGTTGGGGCTGCCCGTTCAGGCGGTTGTCCATCGCCGGCTCAAATCGCTTCCGGATACCCGATTGTTTCGCGATTGGATCGCCAGCCAGCCCGTAAAACCATCGGAGAAAGGACGTGATCAGGAATCTCGATATGTCCAAGTCGTGTTTGTCATGAAGGACGGATTGGCATGGGCACGCCCGATTGAAACGGGAATCAGTGATCTGGAACATATTGAGGTCGTGGGTGGGATCGGGCTGAAAGACCAGGTCATTGTCGGGCCGTTTCGAGTGCTCGATGAACTCAAAGACGGTCAACCGGTTGCGCTCAAGAGTCCTGATGAGAAACCGGGCGAGCATGATGAACCGAAACCATAGCCGTCGCATCGTCCGGTGTCCGGCCGAAGATGCGACTTCAGCCGGTAAGCAGACTAATCACTCCGAAATGCAAGATTCCGTCATGACGTCTCCAGAACCTCTTATTCGACTCGAAGAGATCACGAAAGAGTATCAGATGGGGACGGAGATTGTGCATGCGTTGGATCATGTCGATCTAGAGATTTTCCCCAACGAGATGCTTGCCATCATGGGACCATCGGGATCGGGTAAATCGACCATGTTGAATATCCTTGGATTGCTGGATGTTCCTTCGTCGGGTCGATACTGGCTGGATGGCCAGGATGTGGCCAGGTTGTCCCAATCGGCTTTGGCGCGCGTACGAGGTCGTCGCATCGGATTCGTCTTTCAGACATTTGAACTCTTGCCTAGACAGACGGCTATCCGAAACGTGGAAATGCCCCTGATTTATGCGGGCAGCCGAGGGCGCCGAGCGCGTGCGATCGAGGCACTGCGGCGAGTTGGTTTGGAAGACCGGATGAAACATCGGCCGAATCAAATGTCGGGTGGGCAACGCCAACGAGTTGCCGTTGCACGGGCCTTGGTCCAAGAACCGGCTATTCTGCTGGCCGATGAACCGACCGGCAACCTGGATAGCCAGACGAGCGATGAGATACTCGAGTTGTTTGAATCCTTGGATGCGGAAGGACAGACAATTGTGATTGTGACGCACGAACCGGACGTGGCCAGACGGTGCCGGCGTGTTGTTCGCTTGAAGGACGGGCGTGTTGAATCCGATCAGAGGCCCTGAACGGTACGATGAGTGGTCGGCGGTGAAAAGGACATCGAAATGCTCTTTTTTCTGAATGCAATGAACGCGTTGGAGCAGCTGTTTACGCACAAGATGCGTTCGTTGTTGACGATCCTGGCAATTGTGATCGCGGTGACGGCGACCATTACGGTGGTCAGCGTCGTGCAAGGGTTTACTCGGTACGTATCCGACTTCCTGGAAGGCCTGGGAACGAATGCCGTGTTTATCGCGCCGCAACGGCCAACGGGCGAAGCCGGCCGAGCATTTGGCCGTGTCGAACTGAACGAAGATGATGTGGTTGCCATCGCTGAATCGTGTGGGGCCTTGCGGCGAGTGTCGCCATGGATTCCGAGAAGCGGTGCACGCGTTCGTTATGGACACGACGAGATTACCATCGATGTCCAAGGCGTGGCCCCCGCTTACCATACGATTCGTAACTTTCCGGTCGACAGGGGGCGGCCGTTTGCACTGGTCGACGTTCAGCGCGCACACCAGGTCTGTGTGGTTGGACGCGAGTTGCTTCGTAAGTTCGATGTCGACGACGGACTGATCGGGTCGACACTCTTGATCGACGGTCGACGGTTTCATGTGATTGGTATCCTGCAAAGCAAGGGGAACTTTTTTGGACAGAGTTTGGATGATGTTGTCCTGATTCCTTATACGGTGGCATTGAAAATGTATCCCGCATTTCGTCATACCGTCATCGTGGCCGCACAGGCGACATCGGCCGAGTCCGTGCCGGAAGCAAAATCGCAAGTGACCAACTTGTTGCGACGCAGACACGGCCTTGAAGCAGATCAACCGGATGACTTTCGAGTTCAGACACAGGGTGAAATCCTCGCGACGTTCAACAACGTCGGTTTTGCCGCGGTTGCCGTCCTGACCGGAATTGTCAGCATATCGCTGTTGGTGGGCGGGATTGGTATCATGAACGTCATGTTAGTCAGTGTTACCGAGCGAACTCGAGAAATCGGCCTGCGCAAGGCGGTCGGTGCGCGGCGACGTGATATCATGGCTCAGTTCTTGACCGAGGCGATGGCGCTCAGTTTGATCGGAGGCGGACTTGGAATCGCGCTCGGGTATGGCCTCAGTTCACTGGCAAGCTTGCATCCG
>JAJSAJ010000263.1 GCA_024274855.1 Planctomycetota bacterium
CGTTTTTCCTTGATGGCAGCAGGGTTCGAGCGTGACGTACATCGTTGCGTCGCGGGCAGCGTCGCCTGCTTGACGCAATGCTTCGATTTCGGCATGGGGCGCACCGTAATGGCGATGCCAGCCTTCGCCGATTCGCCGGCCGTCTTGCACAATCACACAGCCGACCATGGGGTTGGGTTCGACGTACCCCTCGCCCGCCCGGGCCAGTTCAATCGCTCGCTTCATGTGGCCAGCGTCGCAATCCATCGGCTCGCCCTACTGCTTTTCGGATCGTTGGCGGATCACCGTTCCGTCATGATTGTGTCACCGTCCGTTACGCAATATTCACCCGGGTGCTCGGCCTCGAGTGCTTTCACATCTCGCATCGGTTCCGTGACGGATTTCAGTCCATGCCGGGTACCCACAGTTTCGACTCGCCGCCAGCCTGTTGCGAAGATGCGGTACCTTGATCGGGCGTCCACAGTTTGCTTTCCGGTTCTGTACTGTCCGGTGCCACCATCTGCTCGACTGGCTGGCCATTTTCGTCCACGAGCCCCAGTTGTTGGAACAAATGCAAGAGTCCATCAGCGACCCCCGGTTCGTCAAAATGCTGATTTCGCAATCGGTCGACCAGTTGGCCGGCTTCGTCGGAATTTCCCAGGCCGAGTTGCACGGGGATTTCCGCGAGCATGAACGGAGCCGGGGAGTTTCCTTGTGCTTCGGCCTCTTGGCGCGCCTTGATCAGCAAATCCAGTTGTTCCACAAAATCCGGGGTCATGGCTGCGAGCCGGTGATACAGGGCCGCCCGATCGAAACCGACGTCATCTGGAATCTGCACATTTCGATCAAGTAGTTCGTGGATTTGTTTTCGGAGTGCGGCTCGCATGTCATAGACGAGGCAATTCTGGAACCACCGGATCAATTCGGAATCGGAAAGCGATTTCAGATCGATCCGCGGCCACAGTACGGGCCATGCGCTCACCCAGTGTTCATCCCTCAAACTTCGTGGCTTCGCGGCAGGCAAATCCAGTTGCTGGCGTAATTGGTCCGTGACAGGAGGCCAGCCGTTCACTTCGGCAACATGTTCCAGTAACAAGATGGCGGCCAGCAAGCGAATCCTGTATGCAGGATCCTTCGACGCCTCTTCGGGAGTCTTGCCATCAAGCTCCACCAACGGAAAAGTGGGCCATCGTTCCTGGAATCGTTCGAAAGTGATCTCACGGACAAGTCGTCGACTTTCGTTTGGTGGCGTGTCTTTCGGCAGCGCGAGGCTCTCGTAAACCTCGGCCCGGATCCGTGGCATGCTGCCGGCCGTCTCCTCGGACTGCGGTGTGCCCAGCAGATCTCCCAGCACGTTGCGCAAGACTTCAAGTCCGCATTCGGTGTCCCGTTTGCGAACTGACAGCAATTCAAGGCGCGCATCGCGATCGGTCTGTTTGCCGAAAAAGGCAAGTTGGCCAACGATCGATGGAATCGGCTGGTCCCCGATTTGATCGAAGGTGTCGATTTCCGGACGATCCAAAACGTGGAACGTTGCCGATGGTGGTGCGGAGGATTCGTCGGGCACGAACTCGTCCAGCTGCACCGAAATCGTTTGCCGAGACGACAGCAGTTTCTCCATGGCACCCTGGGCATCGGTCAGGGGCAACACGGTCCGAACGACCGGAACTCTATCGTCTCGAGTGATCCGCGTGTCAAGAGCCTGGCCCATGGCTTCTGCAACCACGGCTTCGTCTTCTGTCAGGGATGGCAGAGCGGCATAGCGATGCCACGCCTCGGCCGCATCTGGTCTTGCGAGGAACGAATACAGGATGGCAATACCCTTGAAGATGGATGGCTGGTCCGGAATCTCCTGATTCAACGCGGTCAGTTCATCCAAGGCAACTTGCCACGCACCCGAACTGGCCCGAACAATCGCTTTCCTAAAGCGATCGTTCCACGGTGCGTCCGGCGGGCAGGGTGCAAAGTGCAAGTCGGTTTTCAGGATCGGGATAATGTCCTCGACCTGGCTGATTCCAATCATGTCACCGCGAGTCTGATCATTCGCCAGGAAGCGAATTCGCAGTGCAAAGAGTGCACGTGCGGCAACGGCGAAACCGGACTCCAGCAACACGTTGCCGACCAGGCGAATCGCCTCGAACAGCTCGCCCGGTACTTGCGTCCCCGTGTTGGCCAATGCTGTTTGCAACGCGTCGATCGCTCCGGGGATGTCATTCTTAACGACATTCAGCAAGGTAGCATAAGTTGCCGCGACGGGGTTTTCAGGCACCGCTTGTTGGAAAACCGCCACGGTCTCTTCCAAATCCTGCAGTTTCTTCATCCCAAGCAAAGCGGCACACTTCAGGGCCAGAAGGCAGGGGCGATTAGCACGCGTTGCAAGCAGGCGATTGACACGCTCCAATGCTGCGACGCGTTGGTCCCCCTCTAAGGCTCGCCCGATTCGGTGCAGTTCACTCGCGATGTCACGGCAGTTGCAGTGTTTGATTTTCTTGCCGGTCCCGCCGGGACACAGGTCGTTGGAATCCAAGCTCATTGGAACACCTAAAGTGGTTGCTTTGAAGAAGAAAAAGAAAGATCGCTCGGGAAGCCGGCGATCTCCATGCGGCAGGGCAGGCCGACGGGTCGAACCGGCTGAGCCGCAGCACTCGATGCTAATTGACAGTCTCATTGACAGTCTCAATTGCATGGTACCAGACGGCCTGTTTGGCCGCCACCGGCACGTTTGAGGCGACGTTGTGCCACGGGCTTTGACCGTAACGCGGTCCAACCAACGATCGCTGCCTGCCACGGGCTTTGACCAGGCGGCTGACCTTGCCAGATAGGCAGTCCTTGACTTCTATGCGAATTGTGCCGAAATGATTTTGGACGAAATGGCCGTAAACCTTGCCAGGACTGCCGATTTCGACCAATTTGACGTGGACTCGAATAGCACGGACCGTTAACCTTAGAGAGTTTACGCTACCGCCGGTTACGTTGGCTGGTTTCTCGCCGGCTGGATGTCCCGATGTTGCACTGGTAAGGACTATTAGGCACCCGCGTGTGCTAACGCCATGAAATCCACATTTTTCGCGCGCCGAGCGCTGTTGATCCTGTGTGTCATTTTCTTCCTCGTGCCGTTTGGGCTGCGCGGTTCACGCATGTCCTTGGAACGGATGGAAAACAATGTCAAGGACTGGTTGCCGGACAGTTTTGAGGAAACGCAAGAGCTGACGTGGTTTGCCAAGCACTTTGTGGGTGAGCAAGCGTTCGTTCTGGTGACCTGGGAGGGATGCTCGGAAAAAGACGAGAGTTTTCGGCTGTTGGTGGCGAAACTTGAAAATGAAGTGAAGCCGCCCCCGGCCAAGAAAACAGGGACAACCAGTGGGAAGCCAGCTGGCTCGGATAAGCCATCCACCTCAACACTGGCAGATCGACAAGCCAAAGAGATTGAAGAGGCACGAGAATTTGGCGATCAACTTGGCCTGTACACAACCGGAGACTACCACCTCAATTGGGGCCAACTCGATGAAAAGTGGCTTAAAGGCGGCGATGGCTTCTGGTACTACGTGACACCCGAGGGCGAGCTGTTCAAGTGGCATGGTCGCGCGAACGTGTTGGGTGCCGTTTCCCGCATGTTTCAACGAAGTATTCTTGGGAATAAAGAGGTTCACGGCGAGCATATTGCCACGTTCGGCAAGCCGCCAACCGCCACGGATCAGAACGATTTCTATACCGATCCCCGCAAACTGACCGCCCGCGTTCTGAGCAGTGTTACGACGGGCCCCGAGGTGTTGGCCAAATTGTCCGAGCCAGGTGGGCCAATGTGGCCGATCGGCACGGAGTATTCCGAGCAGGAGCGGCTAGAACTCGCTCGACGCCGGGCGTTGGATCGTCTGAAAGGTGCTCTCTATGGGCCCGAACCGTACGATCATTTCAAATGGACGCCGGATGATTTGCCCCACGTCATCAACTCGATGACGAAGAAGGAGCTTCCAGACGGTTGGAAGCGGACAGTCGACGTGTTCATCCGCAATCTGATTCGTGACCAGTATCACGGCGAGCGGGCCAAGTTGCTGCAGGCGTCGTTGATGGAGAAAGAACGCCACTGGAACGCGATGTTCGAGGCAATGGGTATCGAAGCCCCCGGGCTCCAAACTTGCATCATGGTGACGCTCAGTAAGGCCGGCGCTCAGGACTTGCGGCGAGTCATCGGTCGGGGATTGATGGGGAAACCGCGGGGCAAGCTGATCGATCTGGCGGTTGACTCGGGTGTACTGCCCCCTTCGAAACCACCGATGATGTCATTTGCCAAGCCGGTGGCGGTCACGGGCAAAGTGCTGCGGATGTGAGGTCCTCCGGTCGACAACGTTGCGATTGACGAAGAGGGCCAGATAACGCTCGCCAGACTGGTCGTCTTTTCCGCTCTGATCGGACTCGGTTTGGCCTATGTGTTGTTCCGCAATGTGAAGGTCACGCTGATGGTCTTCATGGTCGGCGGAATCAGCGCGATTACCAGCCTCTCGATCGTTTGGTGGACAGGCAGTTCGGTCGACGCGATTCTGATGTCGATGCCGTCGCTCGTCTATGTCCTGGGGTTATCGGGCGCGATCCATATTGTGAACTATTATCGTGATGCGGTGCATGACGGAGGCCTGGTGGGCGCTCCGGAACGCGCGTTGAAACATGGTTGGGTGCCCTGTACCTTGGCTGCCTTTACGACAGCTTTGGGGCTGTTGTCCTTGTACCAAAGTAATATCTTTCCGATCCGAAAATTCGGACTCTTTTCGGCGATCGGTGTAATGGCCACGCTTGCGTTGTTGTTCACCTACCTGCCGTCCGCATTGCAGATCTGGCCACCCGGATACGAGAAGGATGGTGACGCTGCTTCCGAATCCGCGCTGAGGCATCGGGTGCATGCGTTGTGGCAATGGATTGGCGCTTGGGTGGTTGACCACCATTGGTGGGTAACCTGCACTTGCGCCGCGGTGATGCTAGCTGCCGGACTTGGACTGTCGAAACTGAACACGTCGATTCAGTTGCTGAAGTTGTTTGATCAGGATGCGAAGATCATTCGCGACTATCGCTGGCTGGAAACTCACGTGGGCAAACTGGTTCCGATGGAATTGGTGGTCAGCGTCGATAAGGAGCACCAGTATCCTTTTGCGGACCAGCGAGAAGATGCAGCGTCATTGACCGAACAACAGCGCAGTCACGAGAAATACGAGTACAGTTTTCTCGAGCGGGTCGAGTTGGTGGCACACGTTCAGAATGCGGTCGAATACGTATTCGGTGAAGAAGGCCAAGGAATCGTCGGCAAGGCACTTTCCGCGGCAACCTTCTCGCCACCCATCCGCGATCCGCTGGACGGGCAACGTGCAACGATTAACAGGAAATTGGAGCAGAATCGCCATCGATTCGTTCAGGATAATTACCTGGCACACGATGACGACCAGAGCGAATTGTGGCGTATCAGTGTGCGATTGGGCGCCTTAAACGATGTCGACTACGGTCAATTTGTTGCACAACTGAAACGCGTCGTTGAGCCGGTCTTGTCAGCCTATGACTATCGTGATCGCATTTTACGAGCGGTTGAGCAGCAGCAACCGGACGGCGATCACGGTAGCTCGACCATATGGAATGGAACCCGCATTGCGATTCTTGGCTCGGCCGATCCGCGGAAACCAACGTCCGAAAAACCGGGTAAACCGGCCGCGCAGACTGCCAAGGTGGACAGCGGAAAAGTTGCCGAAGACCAACAGGACGTGCCGGCTGGTCATTCGGCCAATCCTGACGACGTGCGGCGAGTGTTTGCGAAAGTCCTGGGTGACTTGCTGCGTGCAAAAGGTTTTCAAGGACTGAAACGACGCAGGATGCCAAAGCGGTACATTGCTTGGAATGACCCGGAGAAGAGCCCCATTTCCGATCCCAAATCGGATCAATGGGGGAAGATGTTGAGCCAATTCGATTGTGTTGTCGTCCTTCGTGACGATCCGGCCTATGACCTCGACTTTATCAAGAAGCACGCCAAGGCAGTGGTCGACGCACGTCAGGCGATATTCATTCCTGGAAAGGATCTGACAGCCAAGAAAAAGGGGCGTCCGATCGAGGTTACCTACACGGGTGTTGTGCCGATCGTGTACAAAGCCCAGCGAACACTGTTGCACAGTTTGATCAACAGCATCGGCTGGGCGTTTGTGATGATTGCCGCCGTGATGATGGTCTTGCTGCGGTCCCGGGCAACTCGCCCGTTTAATGTCGCCGGTGGCTTGGTCTCAATGCTCCCGAATGTTTTTCCCGTCATCCTCATTTTCGGCATTATGGGGCACCTGGATATCCTGGTTGACATCGGAACGATGATGACCGCCAGCGTCGCGATGGGGGTTGCGGTTGACGATACGATCCATTTCTTGACATGGTTCCGAGATGGAATTCGCCAGGGACTTCATCGGCACGATGCAATCAAGAAAGCCTATAGTCACGTCGCTTGGGCAATGACCCAAACGACGATAATCGGTGGGCTTGGGCTGGCCGTCTTCTCACTCAGCACGTTCACGCCCACCCAGCGTTTTGGCACGATGATGCTGACGCTTCTGGCGGCTGCATTGATCGGTGACCTGATCATGTTGCCCGCTCTGTTGGCTGGTCCACTCGGCAAATTCCTTTGCCCTAAAGTCGATCGCAATCCGGGCACTGACCCGACCGAAAGCGAAGTGTCAGCCAAGTCATTGGACTCGGGCGAGGTCGGTCGGGCTCCGGCTGAAAAAGGGCGTGTTGGTCCGATGCACGAACCCCCAAGTGGTGTGGCCTCACGGTCTTCGGCGTGGGTTCGAAATGATCCGTCTCACGATCAACGCGATTGATGGGGGCTGAGTGCGAGATCGGAAAACGCTTGCAACACCACGCGCATCAGTCGCGTTGTACGACAAGGGCCACGGTCTGACCTGTCGTTGACTGACTCAGTGCCAAAGCAGACGATTGTTGAACTGGCATTGCGCTTCCCTGAATGACCTGGACCGGACACCGTGGATCAGCTGACTCAAAGTTCAGTATGGGAGGTACTTCACCGTGAACGAGTGCCAACAGGCTGGCCACCAGTTCAACGATGCTGCTGCTCGCTCCCAAGTGGCCGAAGAAGCTCTTCGGCGCTGTTACCGGTACGTCACCCATTTGTTGCTGAATGGCCCGAGCTTCGATAGGGTCCTCGTCGACCAGCCCGGCTGCGCTTGCACTAATGTGGCCGATGGCGGACGGTTGCAGTGATGCGCGTTGGAGGGCCTGGCAAATCGAGCGTTCGATTGCTTCCTGGTGCATTTGTGGCTGATCAGTCCGGCCAAAAGTGTTGCCCCACCCGGTCAACCGAGCAAGCACCTTGGCGCCGCGTGCCTGCGCGTGTTGCTCGCTCTCCAGCACAATGGCGCCCGCTCCCTCGCCATTGACCAGTCCATCTCGCTCCGCGTCGAACGGCCGCGACGCAGCTTCTGGAGCGTCAAACCGATGCGAGATGTCAACGTCACCCCGGTAGGTTAGGGGCGTGAGACCTAGCCGCGAGCTGCTACCGCCTGCAATCATTGCGTCGACTCGGCCACGCTCAATTGCGGATGCCGCTTCAATTACTGCCAGAAATCCGGATGCATCGCCCAGGCAAATTGTGTTGTTGGGCCCTCTCGCATCCTGACTGATGCCAACATGACATGCGGTCATGTTCGGCAAATACAATAACATCCACAACGGATAGAGCTCGCTGATGGCCGCTGAACCCCATTTCGAAAAATCGAACTTGCCATCTGAAATGCATCGCTGGCAAACCCGTACCAGTTCAGTCGGATCGCAATACAACATTTCACTGCCATATACGACTCCAATTCGATTCGGATCGACTTGATCCGTTGTCAACGCAGCGTCCTGCATGGCCAGTGTCGCGGCGGAATAACCGAGCTGAATCTCCCGTGACATGACCTTCAACGACTTGCGTGGCTTGACGTACCGCTTGGGCTCGAAATCGTTGACCGGTGCCCCAATACGGAAAGGCACATCGGCGTCGGCAAACGTGGAAAGCTGTTCAACCCCACTACGCTTGGCACATAGCGACTCCCAAAATGGCTCGCGACCGATCCCGATCGGACAAGCGACACCAACTCCCGTGATCACGATATTCGGTCTGGAGTTCATCGACGAACCGAAAAAAACAAGGAGATCACCAACAAATTACGCCACACTATCTGTCGCCGCAGTCCGCGTCAGAATCCTCACCTCGCCAAAAAAGAGCTCGATGAAGTCACAAGGTAGACAAAATCTGTGCTTTGCACAATATCGCACCCCGGCACCCCGCCCGGCCAATCTTCCGCGGCCGCACGCCCATGTTCGGCACGCGAACTAAGACGATTCGGCAGGGGGATCGGGCGCGGGCCAGTCGTAAATTCGATAGGATTTCGTCAGCTTGGCACCACCCCGCTGGAGCGATTTGAATGATAAATGATTGCTCTCCAGGACCCAGGAAAACTCGGCCTCTTCGATGCCCCACTTCAGCACCTCCGGAACCAGACGAGCCAGGACGACAAGTCCCAATCCCCAGCGCTGATACTCGGGCATGACGTTCGTGCTCAACAGTCGGATCCGCTTGATTTTCTTCCGGCGGGTCAGCAGGTGAATAAATCCAAATGGAAATAGCCGACCCTTGATGTCCCGGATACGTGGATTGTAATCAGGCAGAGCGAACGCGGCGGCTACTGTGCGGCCGTTGACATCGATTGCACTGGTCAGTTCTGGGATGATAAGATGCCGCAATTCACCACTGAGACGATCGATTTCACCTTCCGAAAGAGGGGTGAATCCCCATGTTCCCTCCATCGATGCGTTGTATAGGTTCAGAAACGTTCGAACTTCTTCGCGAAAACGGCGGCGATCGAGGAAACGTAGCGTCAGATTAAACCGCCGAGTAGCTTCGCGGATGATGAATCCAAGCTTCTGGTCCAGTTTGGACAGCATCTCGATGTGGCCCCAAAAGGCGTATAGATCCTGAGCCTTGGAAAACCCATAATTTTCGACCAATGCCGGGTAATAGGGCGGGTTGTAGGTCATCATGAATGTTGGTGGGCTGTCAAATCCATCGATTAACATGCCAACTTCATAGTTTAATGATGGGTTGACCGGTCCCCGCATGAGATGGATATCCTGTTGTTCGAACCAGTGCCGGATCGCATCGAACAGGCCGTTGGCAACCTCGGAATCGTC
>JAJSAJ010000264.1 GCA_024274855.1 Planctomycetota bacterium
AAGATGTTTCTGCCGCAGGTTGTGAAGACAGCTCGCGTCATGAAAAAAGCCGTTGCCTATTTGACTCCGTTCATGGAAGCCGAGAAACTTGCTGCCGGTGAACACGTGGCCACATCGCGGGGCAAGATTCTGATGGCGACCGTCAAGGGCGATGTCCATGACATCGGGAAGAACATTGTCGGTGTCGTACTCGGTTGCAACAACTTCGAAGTGATTGATCTTGGTGTGATGGTCGCCAGCGAGACGATTCTGCAGCAGGCTAAGGAGCGAGAGGTGGACATCATCGGCCTATCGGGCCTGATAACACCCAGCTTGGAAGAGATGGTCCACGTAGCCAAGGAAATGAAGCGGTGCGGCTTTGAAGTTCCATTGTTAATCGGTGGGGCGACCACCAGCGAGAAGCATACGGCGGTGAAGATTGCACCATGCTATGACCAGCCGACCGTTCACGTTCTGGACGCGTCGCGCAGTGCGGGTGTCGTGGAACGACTTCTCAGCGCCGACCTCCGGGACTCGTTCGTTGCGCAGAACCAGCAGCGGCAGCAGCGGACAGCCGAGGCATTCGCCCAGCAACATCAGAACCTGCTTCCGTTATCCGAGGCGCGGCGGCGACGATTCACAACCGATTGGGCGCACGTGCCGATTGCCACACCGGATTTTCTCGGCAATCGAGTTATCGATCCGATTCCGCTGGAGCAGATCGTACGGTTGATCGATTGGTCGCCGTTTTTTCGAGCGTGGGAGTTGAAGGGCAAGTTCCCTCAAATTCTTTCCGATCCCAACCAAGGCGACGTAGCTCGGGAGCTCCACCAACAGGCAACCGAATTACTTGATAAGATTGTGTCACGGAAACTACTGACCGCTCGAGCGATCTACGGGTTCCGTCCCGCGGTTTCGGAAGGAGACGACATTCTCCTGTACGAGGACGCGGGGTTGGAGCGCGAAATTGCCCGCTTCCACACGCTGCGTCAACAGTGGCAGCGTCGCGGCCAAAACCAGTTTCGAGCACTTGCCGATTACATCGCACCCCGTAAGGCGGGCCATCCGGATTTCCTGGGCATGTTTGTGGTCACGGCCGGGATCGGTGCCTCGCAATTGGCATCGCAGTTCGCATCCGAACAGGACGACTACAATGCCATCATGGTCAAGGCACTTGCCGATCGTTTAGCGGAGGCATCGGCCGAATGGCTCCATATCCGCGCGCGGCACGACTGGGGTTTCGGTCGCCAGGAAGAGTTGACCCATGATGATCTGATCGCGGAACGGTATCGCGGGATCCGTCCCGCGCCCGGCTATCCGGCTCAACCCGACCACTCGGAAAAAGAGACACTGTTCAGACTGCTTGACGCCGAGAGGCGAATCGGTGTCCAATTGACTGAAACGTGGGCGATGTCACCAGCCGCCAGCGTCTGTGGGCTGTACTTTGCTCACCCCAAAGCACGCTACTTTTCGGTGGGACGGCTCAAGCGAGACCAGGTCGCCGACTATGCGATTCGCAAGGAAATCACGCGGATTGAAGCTGAAAAACGGTTACAGTCACATCTCGGCTACGAGCCATCCCAGCACGATTAGTGCAAGACCGGAATAACGCTGATGATGACCAACCGAGGTGCGGAGCAGGCGTCCCAAGTCAATTGACAAAGGATAGGTGACCAGTAGGATGACGGAAACCGTTCACGGCGAAAGTGCGTGGAGCGGCAATTGTATTTGTCACTTGTCACATTTTGTTACACTTTAGCCAAATGGAGAACGCGCGTTGGTCGAAGGGCCCCCATGGGCTTGTCTCATGGGTGAATAAGTCTCTCGAGCTAAAAAGCATGTGATGAAAACCCCCTTTCCGCTCCCTCCCCGCCGCCAAAGGCGGCGGGGAGGGAGCGGCCGTCGGCATGACATGCCGGCCTTAGCTCAATAGACTCGCTCACCAACGGCACAAGGCCGTTGGGGTCGATCATTCCAAGGGGTCAGACCCATTTTCGGCGACAAAATGCGTTTACGTAAATGAACGATTTCTCCGCCGAAAATTGCGTCAGACCCCAGCGGCGTGAACGGCTACGATAAATGAGTAATGTCAAATAACGAATGATAAATCGGTGAAAACCACGGCGCTAACGCGATGGAAGACCCAAACCCCGTGAATGACTACGGATGACGGAAGCTGAAACGGTCGAGACATGCACGGGCCGGATTGTCAAACTCGAGCGGAAATCGGAATCTTAGTAGCGGCATTGGCGTTCATCAGTCTCTATTTGCGGTTGCCGGCCTGGCAGGCCGCGAGTGACTGTGAAGAGATTACGTAACGGCTTGGCCGTCCGGAAGTCACCGAGGTTCAAAGCTTCTTGAACCTTAAACAACTTCTGAATCGAGCACGACCAGGACAGGAGGAAGGAAAGACTGAAACACTCATCAATCCCCACGAATCAGAAATGGGAAAAAGCTACAAGTTCAGCGTCGAGCGAGACGGGCCAACACGGTTTGAGCGGTAGCTTGTAATTGGTTCGAGGCCCGGCCTCGTTCGTGTTCTAGGCTTTGTCTCAAAACCCGGAGACGCAGTGTTTCCGGGAGGGCGAAGCTCCTGCTGAGCCTCTTGTTTTGTTGGCCAGAACGGTTCGGCAGGAGCCTCGCCCTCTTGTTTTGAGGCAATGCCTGGTCTTCCTCCCGTTCAGTCGATCACTTGCCATTTGGCTAAAGTGTTACAAAATCACAAATCTTCGATACCGGAGGATCCTGATAGATGGCAATGACACAGATCCAAGCCGCAAGGGCGGGACAGATCACCCCCGAAATGGAGTTCGTCAGCGAGGTCGAGCATATCGAACCCGAGCAGATTCGATCCGAAGTCGCTGCCGGTCGTCTGGTGATTCCAGCGAATCATGTCCACTTGGAGAAAGGCCTCAAGCCGCTCGGGATTGGCGTTGCGGTCCGGTGCAAGATCAATGCCAACATCGGGAACTCAGCCGTCACGGGCGACATCGACATCGAGCTGGAGAAGCTGCGAGTCGCACTTCAGTATGGTGCCGACACGGTGATGGACCTCTCTACCGGCCAGGACATTGACCGCATTCGGCAGACGATCATCGACCAATCACCGGTGGCAGTCGGAACGGTCCCGCTTTACCAAATGCTGGAAGACATTGGCGGGAACATCGAAGAGATGAAGCCACAGGACTTCCTGGATATTGTTGAGCGTCAAGCGCGTAAAGGCGTCGACTACATGACGATTCATTGCGGGCTGCTGTTGGAGCACCTGCATTTGACGACACAGCGGGTCACCGGGATTGTCAGTCGTGGCGGATCGTTGATCGCCAAATGGATGCTGGCCCACAACAAACAGAATCCGTTCTACACGCATTTTGGTGATCTGAGTGCAATCATGCGTCAATATGACGTGACGTGGAGTTTGGGGTACGGGCTGCGACCGGGCTCGATCGCTGATGCGAGCGACGAGGCGCAGTTTGCGGAACTGAAGGTACTCGGCGAGTTGGTCCAACAGGCCTGGGACGAGGGAACTCAGGTGATGGTGGAAGGCCCGGGGCACATCCCGATGGATCAGATCGAGATGAACGTACGACGGCAGATCGAGCTCTGCCATGGCGCGCCTTTCTATGTGCTTGGGCCCTTGGTAACGGACATCGCTCCGGGATACGATCACATCACCAGCGCAATCGGGGGCGCGATGGCCGGTTGGTATGGTGCTGCGATGCTCTGCTATGTAACGCCGAAAGAGCATTTAGGACTGCCCAACGTCGAAGATGTCCGGCAGGGCGTGATCGCGTATAAGATCGCCGCGCATGCGGCCGATCTGGCCCGACACCGACCCAGAAGCCAGCAGCGTGATGATGCCTTGAGCAAGGCGCGATATGAGTTCGACTGGGAATCGCAATTTCGCCTGTCGCTCGATCCGGAGCAAGCTCGTGCCTATCACGACGAAACGCTACCTCAAGACACATTCAAGAGTGCTCAGTTCTGCAGTATGTGCGGCCCGAAATACTGCTCGATGAAGATCACCGAGGATATCCGGAACATGGATCGTGACAAGCCCGTCGTGCAGCTTCAACCGAGCGGCGACAGCACGGACGATGGCAAACCATAAGCCTCGCTGCAAATGCTTCTCGAAACGTCTTCGCCGATCACAAACTGAAAACGCCATGAACATGGATGACGCCGCCCACCCCACATCGCGCCGCGACGGACCGCCAATCGACATGCCCAGCCATGGGGCAACCGAGCGATGCACGTCCGACGGCAAGAGTCCAGACATGGTCCCGAGCGGTCACATCCTCGAAAACGGCCTTCCGACGCTTTACCGCGACAGATCTTTTTGGGGCATGACCGTCACCCAGTTCCTCGGCGCGTTCAATGACAACCTGTTTAAGCAACTGATGTTGCTTTTGGCGCTGAAGGTTGCCGTCGCCGATCGACAGCCGATAGCCATGTTTGTCTTCTCGGCGCCCTTCCTGTTGTTCTCCGGTTTTGCAGGATTTTTGTCGGACCGATACAGCAAGCAGCGCATCATCGTCTTGTCCAAGGTGGCTGAAATTGCGGCAATGCTGTTAGGATTGATCGGCTTTTTTCTTTACGATTGGATGGGTTTCACGGGCTTGTTAGTGGTGTTGTTTTTGATGGGGACACAAAGCGCGTTTTTTGGTCCGAGCAAATACGGAATTCTGCCGGAAATGCTGCGCAAGGCCGATCTGCCTCGAGCCAACGGTCTGATTCTGATGACGACATTCTTGGCGATCATTCTCGGAACCGCCGCGGCCGGCCTATTGAGCGAACGACTGGTTACGCAAGGCGCACCGGTCGTGGCGACCGACGTAGTCGCCGCGGCCACCCCACCGATCGTCGGCCCGGCTGCCGCTTCTCCAAGCAGTATGGCTGCGAATCAACTGTGGCTGGCATCGCTGACTTGCGTCGCGATCGCCATTATCGGGACGCTGACCTCGCTGCTGGTTCGCGTTGTTCCGATCGCTGCACCGCAATTGAAGTTCACACTGGCCGCATTGGGCGTCCCTG
>JAJSAJ010000265.1 GCA_024274855.1 Planctomycetota bacterium
AAAGTGTATGACCCTGCTGCGCTGCCTCTCTCGATGATAAATGAGTCATGCCAAATGACTGATGATAAATCGGGCGTGTGGGAAATCGGGGAAAACGCCCGTGCTAACGCGATGGCAGACGAAAACCCCGTGAACAACTACTTGGTTTGTTTGTGGGGCAAACCGCTCTGCGGAAGGATAGGCGTATGATGAAGGGGCCGACACGACATAGCGGCATTTAATCTTGTTGCCCGGTTCATACTTGCCGACCATGGCATACCGGTTGCAGATCGCGCGGAAATCGTCCAGTCCGGAACCGATGGCATGTTGGACCGGTCACGTTTCGCGATCTGAACGCTGCACATCCGACTCACGGCCGGTACTGCTGAGTGCGTAGAATGCGAAATCGGTCGCCGGGGCAAAGCTCGACGATGGAAAAACGCATGCCTGGGGCAGGTGAGACTGGCTTTGTGGAAATCACGTCGAAGCGTTTTCGCCAAGTCACTCGACTTACCCGTCCCCAGTAGGCACCGTCATCGCTCAACAACGATCGGCCCCTGAAATACCAGCTTGCTCCGAAACGTCCAGCTCGGTCCAGCGGGACGGAATTGCCGATGAAGCCCGGTTCCGGGCTCGGCGCAGCCACTTTCCCCTTGGCCATGACCAGAGAGGCGGTGTCCAAATCAAGGGCAAGCAGATCTCCGACTTTCGACACTCGAACCAACCGGAATGAGCTGCGGTGGCTCCACGCGGGGTTCGTGAAGTTTGCGATCAATCCTGTTAGCTGTTCTCCGAGTGGCAGCGGGGTTCGAGTATATACACGTCTTGCCTTGAGGTCCACTTGCTCGATCGTGCCTTCCCATTCGGCGGGCTTCCCATCTCCGACAAAGCGAAACTCACCAAATGCCAAGCTGCCTTTTCCATGCAAAATGGCTTTCCACACAACGCCATCACGGTCCAATCGCAGGACGCCGAAACGACCGGCAAAACGAACCTGGTGCCGATGCAAACCGTCACGCCAGGTCCAGGTGTCCGTGGGACTGGGACTGGTCGCGTCGAAAACCAGGTCGGTGCTTCCATTCGCAAGAAGCACGCGTAGCGCCACGACCTTCTTCCGTCTCTTGCCACCGGCCACTTGCAACCGATCAACGTTCTCTACGGCGGGGTTGCCATCGAATGGTTCCACGACAGCCGCGAAGGAAGATTCCAGTTGGGCGTCTTTGCGGGCTCGCCGCCGTGAAATCACATACGTGGCGTCTGGGCCGAGCGTGCCCTTTGCTCGAGCGGTGATCAATTCGGTATCGGGTTGCGGTACCAGATGGAGGCGGACCCCCTGTTCTCGAAGTTCCGTCAGACGTCCGGTCGCGTTGGGCTTTCCCAGGCCAAGAGACCGCAAGCCAAAGCAGGCTCCGTCGCTTTCCGCATCCTGGCCGATTGTCGTAAAGCGGACCTTGTGCGTTCCGGCCTCGAGGGCTTTGATGCCGAACACGATCGGCCGCGCGTCGTACCGGATCGGACTGTAGTTATTCAGGGGAGCCCCCAGTTTCTCGCCGTCCAATGACGCTTGCACGATTCCGTATCGACGGTCTTTCACCACGACAGCGCTCAACGCATACCGGCCTGCCACATCCACGGGCAGATTGTATTCGACGAAATCACCGGTCCGTTCCCCGCGATAGAAGTGAACGCCGCTCTGCAAAACGTTGGTGCGGCGACCGCTGTTGCATCCGGCAACAGCGGGACCGGCGTAGGAGAGGGTGGCCAGGGCACGGCGCTCGCCCAGGACCCATTCGAAGACGCAGGGAGAAAATGTGTTGGCACGCCTGAGGTGGTACAAAAAACCGTAACCATTTCCGGGTGGAGCATTCCAATAGAATCCCTCTTTCACACCCTCGAGCCAACCGCTACGTTGCACCTTTCTCCACCACTCGTACTGGGGACCGGCCAGCGAGCCATCCAGTTCGGGGTCTGGAAAGGTAATGCCTTCGGTTCTGTGCATTTCGCCGAAAAAATGCCAGTTGTAGTCGTGGATCTTGCCACCGCGGACGCGGAATACATCCAGGAAATAGTGTCTGTCCGGGCCCGTTTCGACCAAGGCGACGGTTCGACGATAGAGGCTGACATCTTCAGACGAATAGCAGTGAGGGTTGTCGGCGCTCATCAATTCGAAACCAGACGTTTCGATCCAATACTCGAGATCGCCGCCCGAACCGTCGCCTTGTAACTGGTTCTTTTCGTTAACGACGACAAGATTGTGCGATCCGGTCGCGTGTGTCCAACCGCTACGGAAATGGGCCCACAGGTATCCCGGGTCGTAAGTGATCTCCTTGCCCAGTGCAAAGAAATTGACATTCATCTCGTCGGGAGTTCCGTGATTGTTTGTTGGTCCCCAACGAAGTAGTGCCGCATTCTGTCCCAGTGTTCGGCCTCGTAGTATGCCGATGCCGCGCCCGCGCGAAAGCAATGTATTGCGATCCGGCGGCACTAGGCCATCACCCTCTTCCGGTGCACCCAGGTCTGCGGGCACCGGCGCGGCATTGTAAACCAACCACCGGCGCAGACTTGACTCAGTCGCCCCGCGGGCCGTCTCCACGTGACCGACGTAGTTCGCGAGCATACGCATGTACGTGGTTCGGTCAGCTTCCAGGCCCGCTCTTGCCGCCAAGTACTCCAAACGTAATTGGACGTGGGGGTTGGGACGTTGCCGATCCCTGAGTGTCACCGTGCGAATGTTCGGCCCCGTGTCGCCCAGGGGGGGAACGTGCCCGGCGCAGTCCACATCCAGGTCGGATCGTAGCATCGCCAGACGCAGCTTGGGATGGTCATAAAGATTGATGCCTTTGGGATAGCGCGGATGCCGCCAATTTCGCAGCATCTCGGCATGATGGCAATAAAGTTCGATGGCATGAGAACTGTACATCAACGCGGTCTCGATGTATTGGCCATCGCCGTCAATAGTGTTCTCCAAAAAATTGAATATATTGAGGTCGCAGGTGAGATCGTATACGACATAGTCATCGATCCGAAGGGTTCGGCCGACGGCAAGTACTCCTTGCAGGTAATCGCAAAAACCGTTGTGCAGAGATTTCCGCGTCGAGTAGTTCGTCATTTCAGAAAAGCAATAATCGCCCCCGTTTCTGAGGATGTGTTTTTCGACGTTCTCTCGGCGATTACCCTTGCCGGTTACCGAGGGCTTTTCCCACTCCCGGCTCTGATAGAGCAGATCATAGGCATCGGCCAGCCAAATCAGCATGCGGGCCGTTTGGTAATAGGGCCGATCGAGACGTCCACCGCGGGTCGGGTTGTCGCCCGGATACCACTCGGGACCTTTGGTGCAGGTCGGATAGGTTACCGCCAACTGATCGAAGAGGACGCTGGCAGCGCGGGCGAAGTGTTCGTCTCCGGTCAGTGCGTAGGCATCCGCCATACTCTGCAGGGCTCGCTCGAATTGATCGATCGCGTATTCATTGTAAACGGCCGTGAAGAAATGTGTCGTGCCGGTATCGGGATTGACCCAGCCTCTTCCGTCGTCGGCATGGTCGGCATCTGGAAACGTCCGACGGCAGGCCTCGCATTTAACGCTGCCGATGTGTGCGAACGACGCGCGGAGCGCTTTACCACAAAGAGGACACGAAACCTTGTTTTGGAAGAGGCTCTTTGGCGGGGGAACTCGCGAGCGGATGTCGTTGTCACTCAAGGTCGCCCACTTGTCTGCCAACCGGAGAACACCACGAAACCAAGAACTGGCCCACTCCTTTTCTCGTATGCGTTGTTTGGCCGATTCCACATCTTCCTGCGTGACCCATAGATTGGGATGCCCGTTCCCCTGTCGCTTTGGGGTGCCAAGTCGGTCGACGACGGAGTCGGCGGGCGGCTTTATGCCGACGTTCCGGGCGACCGGGATTGGCGGTTTTGGCTGAGGACTTACTTGCAGCCGTTTGGATCCGTGGGCTGCGTAACGGGCCGTGATCCGTGAGCAGCCGATGTAATAACTGGACTTGTATGTGGACTCGATGGTCACTCGGATCCAGGCGGTCGTTCTGGCCGGGAATGACAGCGTGTGTGTCTCGGATGTGTCCGCCAGGCGTAGGGAGAGGGGCGTTCCGGAGGAGAACGAGACGGAGATGCGAGCCCAGTTGTCGTAGATACTCTGCAGAGCAACACCTCGGATGAGCAACTGATCGATACGCGCCGGTTTTCCGAAGTCGATTTCTATCCACTGTGGCAGCCGATTTACCGCCGCCCACTGCGTTGCCGGATCGTTGTCAATCGCCTTCGCCCCACTGTACTTGGCATGCTCCTCGTGCGAAGTCTGGACTGCGACGGGAGTGACCACCACGGGATCGCCGGCACCGTATAGTGGTCCGCCGAAAACTGCCATTGCTGCCAATAGATATCTCATATGGGCGCCTTTGATCGACAAAGTCAAAACAGGCAGACGCGGCCGTTCACAACTCGGTCCGTACCGAGCCATAGAAAAGCACTTTGAAATCTCGCACACACGCATCTTCCGGTCAAGGGAGATGCCGGAAAAACGTCGGACAGAAATCGAGTAATAGGGCGTGACAAGCTCGCTCGCCCAACGCAGTCGATCGGTGAACACGTGGTCGCGAGCGCCGACACACCAGAACCCAGTGTCCATCGTCGAACGGACGCCTACGT
>JAJSAJ010000266.1 GCA_024274855.1 Planctomycetota bacterium
ATTGCCGGGACAGGTCACAACCGGTTCTGCGTTGGAATGTGAATTGGGCCTGCCAATGGAGGAATAACCTGATGAAGAACCAAATCGGCCTGCTTGGCTGGCTATCTCTCGTGGCGTTTGTGTTGGTAAGTCTGTCCGTTCGAACTTCGGATGCCGCGTTCGGTGATGACACGCCGCCTGCATCCGGAATCCCCGTTATCCTCGATACCGATATCGGAGGTGATATCGATGATACGTGGGCGCTGGTTCTGGCGCTGAAGTCGCCGGAACTGGACATCAAGCTGGTCGTTGGCGACCAAGGAATGCCGCAGTATAGGGCGAAGTTGATCGCCAAATTGCTTGAAACGGCCGGGCGGACCGAAATTCCCGTTGGCGTTGGCGTCAATGTGAAACGGAAAGGCAAACGGGCCCAAGAGGATTGGGTTCGCGATTATGATCTGACTAGCTATCCGGGCAAAGTCTATCAGGATGGCGTCCAGGCGATCATTGATACAATTATGAAATCGCCACATCCGATAACACTGATTGCAATCGGCCCGATGCCGAACCTGCGGGAAGCATTGCGACGCGAGCCCCGAATTGCCAATAAAGCGAAGTTTATCGGCATGCACGGAAGCGTGCGCGTGGGGTATCGAGGCGCGAAGACACCCGCCAAGGAATATAACGTGGCAGCGGATCCCAAAGCATGTCAGAAAGTCTTTACGGCCCCCTGGGATATGACAATTACCCCGTTGGATACGTGTGGCCTGGTCTCCCTTGACGGGAAACGATATGCCGCTGTGCGCGATTGTCCGTATAAGCTGGTGCGCGCATTGATCCAGAACTATCGAATTTGGTGCGGCCCATCGCCAGGCCGAGCGGACAAGGCGAGCAGCACTCTGTTCGATACGGTGGCCGTCTATCTGGCCATCGACGACGCTTTTTGTCAAATGGAGACGTTGCCGATTCGAGTTACCGATGATGGTTACACGGTTGTTGATCGGGCGGCAAAAAAGATCCGCATCGCGTCCAAATGGAAGGATATGAATGGATTTCAGGATTACCTGGTTCAGCGGCTTGTTGGCGCCAAGTAGGGTCGAAACGCTCGCCGACACTCGGCTTTGTCTGAAAACCCGGAGAAGCATTGTTTTCGGGAGGGCGAATCGCGTCCGGGAGGGCGAAGCTCCTGCTGCGTCTCTTGTTTTGTGGCCAGAACGGCTCGGCAGGAGCCTCGCCCTCCCGTTTTGAGACAAAGCCTCGTGTTTCAGAGGAACGGCAGGGCGATCACGGTGGACGCATGTTGGACCGGTGAATACCGAACGCTGGTGCGCCGGCGCCCGCGTTGGGTGGTCACCAATTGGGTACGTGATCGCGCGAGCTTGTCACATCGACACTGGCTGCGGCCTTGCCGTGCGTTGCTAAAGCCGAAACGGGCCATGAAGGGTGGCCGGCCGGCATGCCGACCCTAGCCACTCTTCACGGACCCGTCTTCTCGGCTTGGTTGTCAGTTGCTTTCACCGTCGAGCCATACGCCCATGATGTCGTCGGCGATGTCGTCCAGCAGGGATTCCATCTGGTTGTCGGCACCCTGGTGCATCGATCGATGATGTGCTGGCCGATCCGCAGCTTGGCCGATTCGCAATGCCCAGTCACTCATGATACGATCATGAGCCGGTTGCACACGGTCGATCGTGCTGCCCGTGTCAGACGTGTGACGCTGGCCAATGGGTTGAACGTCGAGTGTGGTCAGTGCGCCCAAGCTATCGTCCAGTAGATTCGGCAACGCTGTGGTCGATGACGCGGCCGCGATGCGAGCAGCCGAAGATGCTTCGCCTTCCCCCTCACCTCCCGCCGCGTTTGCGTTCAGGCGGTTGATCACTAGCAACGCATCGAGTGGCGTGATGTGTGAATCGGCGTTCACATCGAGTTGATTGTTCGGGATACCGCCTTGGCCAGTGCCACTCTGGGCCGCACTTGCGTTGAGGCTGTTGACGATCAACAACGCATCCAGGGGTGATACCGAACCGTCCCGGTTGACGTCCAATGGGTCGCCGGTCGGGCCCGATGTGCTTCCCGCGGCAGCGATCTCGACGGGAAGTGTGAATCCGTAACGGATGTCGTTCAGGTCGGCGGGTGAGGGTGGGTCGAAGTAGAGGACCGGGTGGTCAATTGGCTGATCAGCTGGATCACCCAATAGATCGAACGTCCCTGGAGCGTTGGCGACGAAGGTGACTCGGAATAACTAGATTGGTGCTGTTCCGAGTGGGTCAAACGTCGTTCCCGTGGCACCGACTTCGTCCAAGAGGCCCGGTGTGTTCGCGTTGCCAAACTTGACGTTCTGATAGTCCGATCCGTATGTGATGTCGAATCCGCGAGGATTTGTTGGATCCAATACGGGTGCAACAAGCGTGCTATCGTAAAGAACATCCAGATAGGCTGAGTAAATACCCGAGTTTGGGAACGCCGGTCGAGCATCCTGCACGGTGACGACCAGCTGGAATTGCGTGCCGACATCAATGGGTGACGTAATCGGTGCCCCACTGCTTGGATCGATCAACGAAAGATCAAGATCGACGTTTGTGCTGTCTGCCGGTCGAGGATCTTTGAAGATGGTTACCGTGGCGGTGCTGTCCACCGGCGTCGCCGCTGAATTAGCCACCGTGTACTGGAACTGATCGACCGTTACTGCGTCCGGTGTGAACGACGCGTTCGGCGTGTAGATCAGGAAATCACCACTCGGATCAATGGTTACTGTCCCATGACCGGCAGCTGTTGTTGACGTGATCGTGATCGGACCGTTTATGCCCGGCAGATCGTTGTCCATCACACGCAATTCAATCGCTGTTCCCTCACTGATGCTTCGATGGTAAGCATCATCCACCGTAATCGGATCGACGACCGTTGGAATGATGTCGACCGTGACCGTGGCAGTCGATGTCTGGCCCGTGCCGTCATTGATCGTGTATGTGAAGACAGCGTTGGGCGGACTGGAGACGCCCGGATTTGGCGTGAAGAGTAGGCTTAGTGCGTCGCTGGCAATGGTGACCGTGCCATTGGTCGGTTGTGTCACCCGAGTGATCGCCATCACGCCACTCGAGCCCGGCAAGTCATTCGACAGCACGTCGAGGACGTTGTTGTTCGAGCCTTGTTGGACATCGTAGAAATCATCCCGAGCGACCGGGGCGTCTTGTTGAATCAAGACGGCGTAGTCTTCAACCTCACCAGCCATCGCCGGGCCGGTTGAACCGATGTTTCGCTCATAGCCATAGCGGAAGCGAGCGAACGAGTCGCCAACGGTCGCGCCGGCGGGCACGACGAACTGAATGGCATGCGTTCCCTCGGCCAAGACTCGATTTGCAATGATCTGCTCGCCTGGATCGGACCAGTCGCCGTCTCCGTTGAAGTCAACCCAGCCTTGCAGTGCACCGGCCGAGTAGGGGCCGTTTGCTACGGTCACGTCGATTGTGGCCGTTTGGCCCGCAAACAACGAGGAACGAAAGACAACGCCGTCCTCATCGGCCAAATTAGACAAGTCATCGCCTAGGGCGTTCGCTTCGGGTAACCCGTCCGGTTCCGCGTCAATCAGGGCACCCAGTTGGAATCCCGGCAACAGCCCGTGCGAGGCTCCATTGTCGGCCAGTAAGGTCGGGTACGGCAATGGTGCATCGCCTTGGTCCGTCGCCGACGTGTTTCCAAAGTCGACGTTGGGTGTGACCGAGTTGGCATCCACAACGATCAAATGGAATCCGGCTGCCGGATACGTGATCACCCAACCTGGGTTCAGAACTTCGCGAATGGCCCATTCACCCGGAGGTACGTCTTCTAATTGGTAAAATCCGTTCGCGTCGGTGATCGCTGCCGGTTCACCAATCGCGATCGTGCCGCTGCCGTCGATGTCGGCATAAATATAGATGCCCGGCATGCCCGGTTCGTCCGGATCATGCAGGCCGTCACCGTCGAGGTCTTGCCATTTGACTCCTGTTACTCCGCCACGGATCGCCCGGTTTCCGAAATCAACGTTGTCGATTACCTGGCCATAGTTCGAGATCGTGACGCTCTGTTTCCCCGATGCGGGTGAAACGTATTACCAGTTCGGCTGAAGAATCTGTGCGACGGTGAATGTGCCGAGTCCGCCATAGGCCGTGATGTCATAGGTCCCATCGACCGCCGTGATCGCGGATGGTTCGCCCGCGTCCAGGTCGCCATTGTTGTCCAGGTCCATGTAGACCGTCCAGTTGGCAATCGGTTGTTCGCCCGCGTCGATCGAACCATTGCGGTTTTCGTCACTCCAAACTGTCCCCGTCACGTGCGCCGGATTGACCGCACTCAACGCGTTGAATGCATTCAGCCGGCCACCCGACAAGACGTTGCCATCCAAGTCGGGAAGAAGGTCGACCGTATCCAAGAGCAGTTGCTTGGTGTCCAATAAATCAAAGTTGGGTGCCAAGCCACGCACCAAAGCGGCGACCCCGGCTACATGGGGCGCGGCCATGGAAGTACCTGCCTTGTAGTCGTAGCCGCCACCGGGAACCGTGCTCAATATGTCCCAGCCGGCTGACGTCAATAGTGTACCGCCCGGAGCCGCCAGATCGACCGTCGTGACTCCGAAGTTCGAGTACCATGTCAACTCATCGACAACGCCCGTCGCGGCGACGGACACAATGCCGTCAATATCATAACTATCGGGGTAGGAAGGTATGATATCGTTGTTGTTGGTATCGTTGCCGGCTGCCGCGACAAACAAGATATCGGCGTCCGTATGTGCCACAATGGCATCATATATCGGTTGCGAGTAAAAATATCCGCCCCAGCTGTTGTTGCTGACCAGTATGTTGATGTTGTACTGGGTCTTCATCATCGTGACGTAGTCAATTCCCGCAACGATACCAGCGGTCGTTCCGACGCCCGTGTCGTCCAGGACCTTGACCGCCATCAGCTGGACATCCCAGTTGATGCCCGTAACGCCTTCGGTGTTATTTCCGGCCGCGCCGATCGTTCCTGCAACGTGTGTTCCGTGACCGTCTCCATCCATTCGGTCGGTGGTTCCAGCCGATGGGTTGATGCCGTAGACATCGTCGATGTATCCGTTGTTGTCATTGTCCAGACCGTCGAAGGGAATCTCGCCCGGATTACGCCACATGTTGGGAATCAGGTCCGGGTGTGTGTAGTCG
Source organism: Planctomycetota bacterium (assembly GCA_024274855.1). Classification (GTDB taxonomy): domain Bacteria; phylum Planctomycetota; class Planctomycetia; order Pirellulales; family Pirellulaceae; genus JAJSAJ01. The sequence goes on from JAJSAJ010000266.1 coordinate 5,151, forward strand.
ATGCCAGAGTCGATTACCGCCACGACCGTGTTACTGGTTCCCGTGAAAATATCCCATGCCTCAGGCGCATCGATATCGGCGTCGGGCGTTCCACCCGTCTGGCCAACGTTGTTCAGATCCCATTGAAACGTGTAGAATGGATCGTCCGGGATCACGCGACTTTGGAACACGTAGTTGGGCTCGGCCGCCTTGACCAAGGGGTCGTCTGCCCATGTATTCGCTGTGTCCAGTAGGGTGACGCTGCGCCCCGGTGCCAGTTCGATCAGTTTCCAGTCGATTGTTTGGAATTCCTGCACAACTGTTGCGCTCTGTTCGGTCAGGAACGCTTCCTGTTGGGTTGTGCTGACCCCCGGTTCGAAACGGACCATCAGTTGATCCGGCACGTAGTCTTCGCCAGCTTCGCCTTCGGCGCCACCGCCTGGATTGTCCGATCCGCCCGCCGAATACAAGGTCGACAGAACGCGACGATCCTCAAGGGATTCCATGCGTAGACCTAGGGACCGCGTGGGGCGTGAGGCCTTTCGGAATCGTTTTCCACGGCTGATTCGCAAACCTTTTGACAATCTTGACTTCACGGTCTTAACCCCACTTGCAGTTGAGTGTTACTCTCGGCGAGACATACCCAGCGTGCCCCAAGTATGCTCAGTGTAATAGCCGGCTCCGATTCATGCCACAATTTTGCTTGGTCTGTCCTGGCACCTTTTCCGGAAAAGCGACGACGCTCGCCGGCAATGCCCTGACTCGCAATTCACGATCGCGTTAAAATGCGATAAATGGAGAATGCAGGAAAACCCATTAATTCGATCCTAATTGCTGATAATTCTGTGTCAATAAAATGGTTTTTTTAAGCACAGGGCCAAAACGTGGGATTGGCCGGATGCCGATCCACGCGGCCCATTCCGAGGCTGCCGGATTCGGGGATTGGGGAGTTGCGGCCGTGATTTTCCGGGCAGTGATCGTGAGCTGGACAACGGGAGGGCGAGGCTCCTGCCGAGCCGGTGAAAAGTGTCGATGCTGTTTGACGTTACGGCTCAGCAGGAGCTTCGCCCTCCCATGTGGTGGACCACGTTACGATCAAGGTCGATTCTCCGGGTAGAACGCGTATTTCCGGCGTATTTCCGGAAGAATTGGAATGAATTCGCCCGGCGAAAGCTCTTCATCCGAGAAAAAGAGCTGAATGTTTGTACATTAATGCCGGGGCGTTTGTTTTCCGGGCAAAGGGCCTTCGTCAGCCCGCACCCGCGCAGAGCCGAGTTTTGCGCGCAAATTCGTGTACTTGCATCGGAAAAACGGGCCTTGATCGCAATCCGGTCCAGCAGCGGGCAAACAGGCTCCGGCTGCAGTTCCAAACCTCTTGTAACGTACTGGATTACACCATGTCCCGCTCGGCAAGCGGGACCTACCTGGCCCACGTCACGATCAAGGCCGAAAAACGTCAAATGGGCGTCCGACCGAATGATGGTTGGACGCCCATTTTGTGTGTCAGCAAGGCACGAACAAAGTGCTCAAAGGCAGCCTTACCACATCCACTCGCAGCCAAATGTTGCACCATGGATGAATGGATCGCCATTGACATCGATTGTCGGCACGCGTTGGCCGGCCACGAATGGTGGTGCTGCGTTGAAGTTGTCACCCGCCAATGCGACCTGGTTCATGTACAGGAACATGTAGCCAGCTCGCAACGTCCAATGCTGGGTAAGCCGCCAGATGACGCTCACATTGGCATCACCCAGGAAGGAGACCCGATCTTCCCGGACTTTTTCGTAGACCGGTTCGACGATCGAGTTGGCTGTGATGGTCGTTCGTTGCGTTGCACGGTTCCCGTAGATTCCAACTTTTCCCGAACCGCCGATGCTCAACCCCGGAATGATGGCAATCCAAAGATCGCCACCCACTTGAGCTCCAGTCAAGCTGTTGGTGGTATTGCCCAAGTAGTCCATCCAGCCCGGATTTGCTGGGGCCGACGTGTTGTATCGGAAGTCCTCGTCAAGGTAAGCCCACCGCACTCCCACCAGATAGGATCCCTGAACGCGACAATTAGGGGCTACCCAGCGTTGACGATAATCCAGTTCGACCGAGTTGAACTGGCTGGAGTACATAATCGCGTGAGTTGCAGCCCGATCCGTGTCGTCAAACCCGTTAAACGGTGCGTTGCCGAAGTCGCTCATGACAGAAAACAGGTCGTCCGGTCCCGTGACGGCAGCGGCGGAAGACCAATGCAGTCCGCCGAGATAGGATGCTTCGAGCGAGTTGCCGGCACCAAGCTGGATGGCTCCAGCCAACTGGACTCCCGATGCGCTGTCGAGATTCAGATTGTCGGTTGATAGGACGGTCGGGCCGGAGATCCCACTTGACGTGAAGGCACCGTAGTTCCCAACCTGGTCTCGGCGGAGATAGACCCATTCCGCTTGAACATCGTACCATCGTTGGGCACAAATGCCCCCGGCGCTGTATGGCAACAGCATCCGTAGCAGCTTCAGATCGAAGTCATCGGCCGGGCCATTGCACAACTCGCAGCCATACCCGCCGCAACTGGGACACCAAGGGCCCTCAGGTTGGGGGCCGTAGCCGCTCGGTCCGGTCATCGGTCCGCCTGGCATGGCCATGGGGCCCATCGGAGCGTTTTGCCCAGGCGCCACGGGCTGCGGTGGGCCGCCCTGAGCAGGCTGATAGTAGGCTGCCGGCTGCATGCCGTAGGGCGCTTGGGGCGCACCATAGGCTCCAGGCCCGGGCATATACGCCGCTGGAGCAGCCTGGGGACCGGCCGGTCCATAGCCCATCCCCGGTGGCATTGCCGCACCCGGAGGCGGGGCTTGCATGTATTGTGTGGCAGCGGGCGGGGCGTATGCCATGGGGCCGTTGTAGCCTGAAGGCATGCCGGTTGGCGGCAATTGCTGTCCGGCTCCCGGATAATAGGATCCGCCTCCCGGGCCGGGGCCCAACGGATAGGATTGAGCCCGCACGTCGTGTGCGCCAATCACCAAGGTGATGATTGTCAGCACGGTAAGCACCCACGACCGTTGAATTCTCATTGGTAATTCTCCGCGGCACGAATTGAACTGATCAGGATTGCAGCCATCATCGGCTGCATTGCCGCTTTCAGCTGGCGAGTCGGTTGGTAGTAATCGTTTCCTGGACCGATGACCAACCCCGTGAACGAAACGGCGGTCGGCCCTGTGTTCGGTGGTCTTGTCATTACCTATCGGTTCGGCGCAATGCATAGAACCAACACTTTCGGCGCTCCTGGAATACTTTGGTTAATCGGCAAACTCCGACGGTAAGTTTGCACGATTCTGGACTTTCCTGCCCGAAAATTGATCTTGCGTGAAGAATGGGCGCCATGGGGAGAATGGGAGGTGTTTTGCGTGCCTTTTCGAGGTCGACACTTGCGATTTGTTCGGATCACTGCGAGAATCAAGGAGTTGGAGCGTTTGTGGTTTTCCAGCGGAATGGGCTTCGATTAAAGACTGGCCGGCGCATAACGCTTACTAGGACCGGATTTGAAAAAACCGGGCTTGGCAAGGCCAGCGAGCTGGACCGTGCAAAACGTGTGCTTGGTACGATGTCTGGGGATGGGGGGCGGGTTACGCTAGGGCATTTCACGAACTCTTATTTCTTGTTCCGGGTTTGGCAACTTTCTGGCGTGTGGCAGTGCCTTACTCTGTTCGGCCGCCCTGCTGGTGCTGGACAGCCGCCTCGCGTCTTGTCTGGATGCTGGTCGTCCTTTCGGTGCGGCGCGAGTACGCGCCGGCGGTTTTTCCGAGTGTTGCTTGGGTACAAATGAAGTGGGGAATCTACCCCAGTCCGCATGTTGGAGAGCTATGCAGATGGGCCAACGGACACAAATCAATGATTCCTCGGAGTTCCTTCGGTTGTTGGAACTGAGCAGCATCCTGACGCGTGAGCAGATGGAGCAGGTGCGGGAAATTTCGGAACAGACGTCCGATGTCAAAGTGTTGGCTCGTCGACTGATGGCCAAGGACTTGTTGACCCGGTGGCAAGTTGGCCAGTTGTTGGCCGGATGGCACAAGCTTCGGTTAGGCAGATACAATCTGTGCCGGCAGATTGCCCGTGGGGTATTGGGACGGGTGTTTCTGGCTCGCCATTGCCAGTTGGACCGTGAGGTGGCGATCAAGACGTTATCTCGTCGTTTCACCCAAAACGAGCAAGTCGTACGGCGATTTCTCGATGAAGCCAGAAGAATTGCCGCGCTAGACCACCGAAATGTTCTGCACATTTACGATGTCGACCAGGACGATGATCAGTATTACCTCGTTACGGAATATGTGGATGGTGATGATCTGATTCGGCTTGTCGAGCAGGAGGGGCCGCAGGCCTTTGACGTCGTCGCCGACATCATGCGGCAGATTGTCGCCGGGTTGGATTACGTGCATCAACAGGGGCTTTTGCACCAAGACCTTCGTCCGGCAAACGTCATGGTGGACCAACAGGGGACCGTCAAGATCCTGGGGTTGGGGTTCGGCCGAATTGTTGAACAAAGTCGCCTGGCCGCCGCAACCAAGCAAACAGATGGGGACTGTGGACGTTTCGAGTGTCTTGCACCGGAACAGGTTAACCCTGGTGAGACAGTTGACGCAAGATCCGATCTTTTTTCGGCGGGATGCTGCGCCTACTGGCTCATGACAGGACGCTGCCCGTTTGCCGCCAGTACTCTGGAAGGCTTGAAAGAAGCACATGACACAGGGCGACCGGCCGATATCCAGCGATTGCGCAGTGACGCCCCCGACCAGCTTGTTGCCATTATCGAGAAGATGATGGCCGTCGCTCCAGACGATCGATTCTCGTCTGCGGGCGAAGTTGTCGAGACGCTCGACTCCTGGTCGCGGCAAAATGCACCGAAGACAATGGTGGGTGGGCCGAGTCCGACCGACTCGCCCCAAACACCGCCTGGGCCTGATGCACCGATCGAGGTCGATGGCGCGCCCCCTGGCGACTCGTCCGTGACACGTGCCAAGACAATGTCACCACACCATGAATTGAATTCCGGCGGCGAAACAAATGGAGAGGTGCGAGATGGGACGGCTATTGCCAAACGGTATGCTATCCCGATTGCGGTGGCTGCCGGATTGCTGATCGTTGGGGCGGTTGCGACTTGGGCTTTCATGGGGGGGGGCGATGACAAATCGGCGACAGTGGCCAAAGTGGCGAAAGCGAATCGTAAGCGCTCCGTTCGCCAGCCGATGTTGGAACGGAAACCACCAACCGTGCGGTCAACGATGCCCAAGCCGGGTGAGATGCTCCCGGAGTCGGCAGTCTCTAGTCCGCCGGTCGCTAATTCGCCCCAAGCCGATCGAGCGGACACACCGGCAAAGCCTTCTGTAGATGCGAAACCGTCCAAGACCGACAAGGATGCGGAGAAGAAAGCATTGAAAGGAAGGAAGCCGAAAGAAAAATCCGAACCGAAAAAGCCACCCCAATCGAAGCCAGATCCAAAACCTCAGCCGCCCAAACCCAAACCCAAACC
>JAJSAJ010000267.1 GCA_024274855.1 Planctomycetota bacterium
CAGGCATGAACGGCGCGAGGCCCGGAAGCACCAATTGCGGGTCGTCCTCGAAATCATCCCCCTCATAGCCGACCTGCTCCGGCCAGATCTTCAAGTCCATCATCTCCTGGACGGTCGGCCTGGGCACCACGGCCACCACCATCGTCTTCTCGCCGCAGCGAGCGCACGCCCGCTGCCAGAAATCCTCCTGTAAATCCTCGTCGGCCTCCTCGCCTTCCCAATCGTCAAGCCGTTGGTCCTTGTCCGGCTCGCCGGCCGGCACCGCCGACTGGCCCAACTGCCGGCGGATCTCCGGCAGATCCTTGCCCTTGCGCCGCGACGACCAGAACCCGTACGGCCGGCAGCGACTCATCCGGACCGGCAACGCGTGCAACAGGAACAAGTCGATAAACCGCAACACGTCGATCGTCTTCGGTCGGATCTCGCCCCAGGGGTTCTTCTTGCTTTGGTTGTAGCGAGACGTGAACGTGACCTCCTCCGTCTCCAAATCGATCCGCTGGATCCGGCTGTTGCCGATCGCCACCTTGTTCATGTAATGCGACAGGTACTTGAGCGTCTTGGCGGGCGAGGCCGCCGGCGCCTTGATTCTCAGAAACCAGCGCCGCCGCCCCATGCGATTGATCCAGCGGGTGAACTTGTCCTCATCCGCCAAATAGGCCGCCTTGCCACGAAAGACCAAATCGCCGCGCTTCCGCGCTTTTTTGAGCTCCGCGAGCAACGCGTCGCGAAACGCGCTCATCAACTTTTCCTCGTTGCTCCACTTGGGATCGTCGGTCGTGACGAACCGCTCCGGATCATCGACCGACCAGCCGCCGGCGGCCAGCACGACGTGCATGTGCAAGTGGCGCTCAAGCAGCTGGTTCCGAAGGGGAAGAGTAGGAAAGCAGTTGGGCCATGACGGTGAGGAAGGCCGTGGCGCAAGCGGCGAGGGAGTGACGGGCAAAATCGCCAGTGACTCTATACTAAAGGGGAAAAGTAACGCGTGGGTATTCTCCCCCGAAGCGCGCTGGAGGTGTAGGGTGTGACAAGCTCGCGGCATCCACCTTGGCAACTGGCAACCACGGTATTGCGAGCGCCGGCACACCACAATCCGGTGACAAGGCGCCCATACGCTGGTCATCATTTCCGTGTTATGTCGCGCTGGTCGAGTGCGACATCCGTTGGGGAAGTGCCGATCCAACACCCGGCTGGGATGCTCCAGTATAGAACGAATAGCGCCCGGCACTTGCGCATTCTTACTTGCCACGCAATTCCTGGTGTGCCGGCGCTCGCCATGAACGTTGCGGGTGATGGAGGACTCTCGACGGCGAGCTGGTCACACCCTACGACGACTACTGTTCCAATGCGAACAGAATGATATTCGCACCGATTTTCGCCGCGTCGGTCTTTATGTAACCTTTGCATTGCAAGGACGCGTTGCTTTCCAACGCACAACTGATGTCATTTGGCGAGAAAACAATCGCCAGTCTCCGATCGACTTGCAATCCTTCCAGCAACGGCGCAACACGTGTGCGACGGCTCTCCAGCTTATCGCCCTCCTGGTGCGATTGTGGGTCATTCAAGGTCACGCGTGCCAAATCAAATCCACCGTACTCATCGGAGAAGAGTGCATGGTTCACCGGTATGCGTTCTATTTTCTTGCCGGGAAAGATGGCGGCCATCTCGCGCCGAAACGCACTTGCAAACTGCTCATTGGCACAGATGGCATCGGCAAACAGAAACCCACCATTCTGAATATAGTCGGCCACGGCTTTGCGCTGTGCCGCATTCCACCGAAAATCTCGGCGCCCATGCATGAACAGGATCGGGTATTCAATGAGTGTCTTGGAAGTTGGGTCGACTAGACGATGTTCGGCCAAAACCCGTAGTTCGATTTTCTGGTGCACAAACCGCAACAAATTCGCCAACGCACTCGGCGCGTAATCTGCTCCACCACCGTGGCTGAGTTTAGGAATGACCAACACACCTCGCCCACGTTTCATGGATTCCATCTCCCCGGAGACAACAGTCGGGCGATCAAGCTTCTCTTTCAGGTGCCGATTAGTCGCATAGGCCACGACATTCCGGCCGATCTGCATACAGGCCTCGATTTCGGCTTGAACTGATTTACTGTAAGGAGACTCCCGCCCAACAGAACTCAGTTCCCAGAAACATGCCAGGTTCTTGGGGCAATAGACAATACTGGTCCGACAACAGGCATCGATTCCATACAGGGGTCGGAGGTATTTCGGATCGACTTTTCCGTCCGCAAACCAGACCGGATGGTCGGAGGGCAACAGTCGCATCCTGGATTCAGGGAACAGACGCCGCATCAGCGCCCGAAACGCCACGTCGAATCCTTTGCCTTGACATCCGTTTCCGTCACAGGCTTCGGCAAAAATGAATCCCCCCTGGTTAACGTATTCGCGCAACCGATCTTCCTGATCTCGTGTCAGGCGCAGAGACTTCCGTCCACTGAGGAACAGAACGGGCGATTCCAACAGGTCCTCGACGCTTGCCGCCTCCAGATCGACCGTTTGCCACGTCAAGTCCCGATGCCAGATCATTTCGATTTGCCGAGTCAAATTGGGCACACCGGCGGAGTGCAGGTCCCACTGCTCGGAATCATCGTACTTCACCTTGGCAATCACGACCGGCCTTCGCCCCTTGGAAAGAAACAGCAAGGCAAACGATGTCGCAATCAACTCATTACTTCTCTCGACCGCCCCATTGCCTTTCCAGTGTCCGGAAAACGAATCCTGCTGGCTGACCAGCATTTCGGCGCCTTCTCGATACCAGTCGTGTCGACCGATGAAACGATGCCCCGTCATGCGCCCGACGCGTTCCACGGCATATAGATAGTACAGCAACCACGAACGTGTACCCGGATTTGAGTGAACCGAGAACACTTTACCAAGCCAACGCAGTCCGCGTTGAATTTCGTTCGCTTCATCCGCGTCGCCACAGCAACGGACATGATCATTCAACACACGTGCTCCACCTGAACCAAGGTTCCCGGATGCGATGACCATCGAAGCGATACCGGCACACGTCATGCTGCCGCTTGATGGCGTCGAGCCTCGGGCTGTTGTTCGATAAGCCCAGGATCCGTCCGCACGTTGCGTCCGGCGCCAGTGGTGCAGGGCAAGCCGCCATGTACGGGGCGAGACCTGGATTCCAACGCGCTGGGCCTCGTTGAGTGCCAGCAGAGCAAACTGCGAGTTGGAATTGTCACCGGGTGCATGTCTGGACGTATAGCCCCAAGCGCCTTTCTCGAAATCTCCCGTATCAATTTGTGCTGCCTCCAGCCATTTGACATTACGTCGGATCAGCATCCGATCCTTTGCCGGATCGCCCGCACACAAGACCATGGTGATAAGCGAGGTAGAATAGATGCGTTGCGGAGTCCCTAGGGATCGCAGGTAATTCAGCGACTTTCGAATCGAGGGGTCATCCGGAGGAACTCCGGAGTTCAACAACGCCAAAGTGCAAAGGGCCGTCAAACCGCCTCTTTCTGTCCCTCCTTGATAGGGCGGCCAGTTCCCCCTGTCCGGGTTCTGTCGCGATTTCAAAAGAGCGACCCCCTTTTGGATTGAGTCACGAACCTGACGGTCGGTAATTTCCGCCACACCAGCTTGCACGACCGGTGCAACCAGCGCCATCCCGGCGATGATGATTCGAATTCCTCGCCCCATGATTGTTTCCCTCTCTTACCCGAGTCGCAGCCACCGTAAATATCTTAGGTTTCAGGAGTTACCCAAGCAACTCGTCATCCCGTCCGTTGCCGAATATCACGCTCAGCGATAGAATCAAACTGCCGTTAACCGAACAGAAACAGGCACGAAAGAGAGAAGGATCAACGTGTCCTCAAAACAACGCAGCTTAGGCGAAGTGTTGAAAGAGTTCAGCCATCACCGCAAGGTCATGCAAAAAGAACTGCAAAAGGTCATTGTCGGCCAGGACAAGGTGATCGAACAACTGTTTGCCGCCATTTTCACGCGCGGCCATTGTTTACTGGAAGGTGTTCCCGGTCTGGCTAAGACGTTGATGGTCAGTACACTTGCCCGGATCCTCGATGTCGGTTTCAAGCGGATTCAGTTCACCCCGGACTTGATGCCTTCCGATATTACGGGAACGAATGTCCTGGAGGAGGACGATCGCGGGAAACGGACATTTCGATTCATGGAAGGGCCAATCTTCACGAATATTCTGTTGGCGGACGAAATCAACCGAACTCCCCCGAAAACCCAAGCAGCTTTGTTGCAGGCAATGCAAGAGCGTGAGGTATCGATCGGACGGACGACTTATGATCTTCCCGACCCTTTCTTCACCATTGCCACACAGAATCCGATCGAGCAGGAGGGGACCTATCCGCTTCCCGAAGCCCAGTTGGACCGTTTCATGTTCAATATCGTGGTCGGTTATCCAACAGCTGACGAAGAGGAACGCATCTTGTCGGTTGCCAGTCGCAACGAGAAGTCCGACGTACACTCTGTCCTCTCGGCCCGAGCCATTGTGAATCTGCAGCGTCTGGTCAGTTCCGTCGCGGTCAGCGAGTACATTGTCAAGTATGTCGCTCGGATAGTCCGCGCGACACGGCCCAAAGACCCAACGGCTCCCGAGTTTGTTCGCGAACTAATCGACTGGGTAGCGGGTCCACGAGCGGGGCTGTTTCTAATCAACGGCGGGAAGGCCATGGCTGCGATGGATGCCCGCTTTTCCGTTGCTGTTGACGACATCAAACGGATCGCGATTCCGGTTTTGCGTCATCGCATCAGCACCAATTTCCAAGCTCAGGCGGAAGGCATGTCGGCTGAGGATATCATCAATCGCTTATTGGAGGAAATTCCGGAACCCGAAATTCCCAAATTCTCCGAGCCGCCCAGACCTCCTGCGTAATCAGCCGGCATGAACAATTCGTCCCCAGTCACTTAGCCTGCTTACAGGAAACAACTTGAGAGAAGCTGTTTCATGACGTCGGTTGAAAAATACCTCAAACCCGAAGTCGTCAACCAGATCAAGCGGCTGGACTTGCGCGCCCAGTTCGTCGTCAAGGGATTCCTGCAGGGGCTGCACAGCAGCCCGTTCCATGGATTTTCGGTTGAGTTCAGTGAGCATCGAAGGTACTCGGCCGGCGACGATCCGAAGGATATCGACTGGCTTGTCTATGCCAAGACCGACAAGTTTTATATCAAGAAGTTTGAAGCGGAAACCAACATCACGGGCTATCTGGTTATGGATGCGAGCTCGTCGATGGGCTTCACCTACCAGCAAGAGCTGAACAAGTTCGACTACGCCGTCTGCCTGGCCGCTTCGCTTTGCTATTTGATGATACACCAGCAGGATCCGGTCGGGCTGATCACATTCGACCGAAAAGTCCGTCGCAGTTTGGCGCCCCGATCCAAACGAACGCAATTGGTTAACGTACTGTCACAACTGTCGCAGCTACGTCCCGAGGGTGAGACCGACATCGCGCGGAGCCTGACGCAAATAGCGGCCATGCTTCGCCATCGCAGCCTGATCATGATTTTTTCAGATCTGCTGGTCGATCCGGACGGGGTGATACGATCTTTGCGTCAGTTGCGGCACGGTGGCCACGACTTGATTTTGTTCCACATCCTCGATGCGTCGGAAGTCCGTTTTCCATTCGAGGGACTTGTCGAATTCGAGGACCCGGAAACCGGCACCAAGGTCCAGGTTGACGCGGACCATTTCCGCGGTGATTACCTTCAAGAAGTCGATCAGTTTCGCGAGGCTTATCGGCAAGAATGTTTCCAGAGCGGAATTGACTACGTGCCACTCGACACCAGCATGCGGTTTGACAAAGCGTTATTGGAGTACTTACTCAGTCGTCGCTCGCGGTGCTAGGCGGCACGGACATTCATCATTCTTTTTTGACATACCATGGCGTTTGCGAATGTATCACTGTTACTGGGGACGCTGCTAGTCGGCGTCCCGATTGCGTTGCATTTGCTGATGCGCCGAAGACCCAGGCACATCGTCTTTCCCGCAATCCAATTCATCCGAAAGCATCAGGAAACAAATCGCCGCACGCTCCACGTGCGCCAATGGTCCCTATTGATACTCAGATGCCTGGCCCTGGTTCTAGCCGCCTTAGCGCTGACCCGGGTGAGTGTCAGTTCGGCCGTGTTCGGCCAATGGTTGATCATCGGCGGCCTTACAGGCCTATTCTTTCTGATCGCCGCCATGCTGATTATCAGCATTATTTCGAGGCGAAGCCATCTAGTGACCTGGGTACTCGGAGCAGGCGGATTACTGATCTTCGGCACATGGGTGGCTATGCTGATCACGACACTCAGTGCGGCCGGTCCCCGAATAATCGGTGACCGCGAGGCTCCGGTCGCGTCGGTCATGATCTTCGACTCGTCGCCTCGCATGGCCTATCACCATGAAAACCGCACGCGACTGGAACAGGCTCAACAGACGGCTAATTGGTTAGTCGGCAGACTGCCGCCCGACAGCAAAGTGGCCGTTATCGACTCGCGCGCAATTACGCCTGTCTTCTCAATCGACATATCCTCAGCCCGGGATATGATCCGACGTGTCACGACAACTGGAGCCCCACGATCACTCGAACAATTGCTGGAAACCGCGATTCGCCTGACCAATGAAAGTGCTCAGAAACGAAAAGAAATCTATCTATTTTCGGATTTATCGGAAACCGCCTGGCAGATGGACGATCCCGTCCGTCTCCGCCGATTGCTTGAGCAGGCCGACGATGTGGCATTGTATATCGTGGATGTCGGCGTCGAGCATCCGCAGAATTTCTCACTGGGGAATATCGCCCTTTCGGCCTCGGTCGTTCCCGAAAATGGAACTCTCGATCTGCGGACGTCCCTCTCTTGCATGGGCTCGGGCGGAGATCGCGTGATCGAGGTCCAGATGGAAGAAATCGATCCGACGCTTCCCGTTATCCGTGATGGAAAGGTCATTGTACCGAAAGCAACCGTTCGTGGCCGTCGTGAGATCAGTGTCCCCGAAGACGGCACTTCGGCGATCGAATTTCACATTCAACATCTCGAACTCGGCTCGCGAAACGGGTCAATCCGCCTGGTTGGCAACGACGCGTTGCCCATGGATGATATTCGGTACTTTACCATCCAGGTTCGTCCACCCTGGCTTGTTCTTGTCGTCGCACCGCCCAATGTCAACACGTCGGCCTTCGTGGAAGCGATCTCGCCATACGAACTTCAAGCCGAACATCGCGCGCGTTTTGATTGTCTCACGATTCGGCCTGAAGAGATCACCAAGCGTCGGTTGTCCGATTTCGCCGCCATTGTGCTGCTCGATCCACCACCACTTTCGGGTGCTGCCTGGCAGCAAATGGGCCAATACGTACGAGCAGGCGGGGGCTTGGCTGTTTTCCTCGGCCATCATGCTCAAGGTGCCCAGGCATTCAACGCACGGAACGCCATCGCCCTGCTGCCTGGAAAACTAGGCAGACTCTATCGCGTGACAGGGCGTGACACCTATATATCACCGGACAACTACAACCATCCGATCCTTCAGCCTTTTCGATCGATTGCATCGTCCGTCCCATGGAATCAGTTCCCCGTATTTCGGCACTGGAGCTTACGGGATCTGGATCCAGAAACGCAGGTTATTCTGAGGTTTGGAAACCGCCAACCGGCTCTCCTGCAGCGTGATGTAGGCAAGGGAACCGTCCTGATGATGACGACCCCCGTCACGGAACTCGATCGTCCGAAGGGCCGACAGCCATGGAACGAGCTGGCCGGTCCCGACGATTGGCCCCGTTTCATCTTGGTCAATCAAATCACGATGTTCCTGACTGAGCGTGGGATCGATCCGTTCAATTTCGAAACGGGCCAACGTGTTGTTCTGTCGAATCCAGAATCTCGCGACCCGCATCGGTATGTGCTATTCACACCGGACGGCGAGACTCAGCCTGTCCAAGCCCGCGATGATCGGCTGGTCATTCCGTCGACCGACTTACCCGGCACGTACCGTTTGAAAGGTCAACGAGAAGGCCCTGTTGTGCGAGGGTTCTCAGTCAATATACCCGACACCACAAGTCGGTTGCAGCGTATTTCCATCGACCAACTCGATGCGATCCTGGGTCCGGATCGTTACCAATTGGCCAGGGACCGTGACCAGATTTTTCGCCAGCAGGGTCAACAGCGGGAGGGGCGCGAGTTCTATTCGATGTTAATCGTGACTTTGGTGCTCATTCTGGTTTTCGAGCAACTCCTGGCAAACCGGTTTTACCGAACACCCCGCGTGGCTGGAACATCATGACACATTGGTCGTTTCACCCCATCATGAACAGCTATGGCATCGTGGCCGCATTGGCTATTGCGATGCTGCTGACGCTGTCGGTAAGACCTTTTCGCCGACTCGGCTCGGGCCAGCGTCGCACCCTTCTTCTGCTGCGTTTTCTTGTCATCTTGATCCTGATCGCCGCGATGCTGCGACCGACGCATATCAGCACCCAATCACAGCCACAAACGGCCATCTTGGTCGTGTTATTCGACACCAGTCGCAGCATGCAGCTGCCAAACGCATCCGGTAACAAGAGCCGCTGGGACGCCGAGAAAGAGACACTTCAGGCCATCGAGCAGATTCTCGCGACCTTGGGCAGAAATATCGAAGTCAAAGTTCTCCCCTACGATGCGAGGCTCGGAAGTTCCGTCTGGCTGGACGGCGCACTGCACCTGCCCCAAGTGGCTGACGGCCCGATCACCGACATTGGATCTAGTCTTCACGAAGCGGTCCACGCCGAATCCGGAAAACGGCTGGCTGGAGTCATCCTGATGGGCGATGGCACGCAGACCGCCTACGACCCACCGTTCGAAATCCACGAAGCAGCTCGGGAACTAGGCAACCTCGGCTACCCGCTCTATTCGGTTGCATTCGGTCCGTCGGGCGACGCCTCTCAATCACGAGATGTGGCTGTTGAAAACATGCCCGAGCACTATACGGTCTTCGTCAAGAACGAGCTGACCGTGCGCGGACTAGTGCGAGTTCGAGGGTATGTCAACAAAGAGATCCCGGTGGAACTTATCGTGGTCAATGCGGCTGGTCAAAAGCAAACCGTCGGCCCCATAACGATCCAGGCCGACCAGGACAACGAGTCACTTGATGTCACGCTGACCTTCACGCCCCAAGATCCTGGCCAATACAAATTGATTCTGCAGGCTCCTCAACAACCGGGCGAACTGGTCACCAAGAACAACCAGTTGACCGCCTTCTTAACCGTTTTGGAAGGTGGACTGAAGGTCTTGTACCTGGAGGGCACATTGCGTCAAGAACAGAAGTTTATCCGCTGGGCACTCGATCGGTCGCCTGATATCGATCTCGACTTTCAGTGGTTCCCTCGGCGTTTGCGCGCGTCATGGCCGGTCGATTTGGGCAACCTGTTCGAAAAAGGCAGCTACGACGCCTATATTCTGGGAGATTGTGACAGCAGCGCACTTGGCACGAACCAATTTAAGAAAATGGCCGCCGAAGTTGAACAAGGCAAAGGGTTGATCGCGCTCGGTGGCTACCATGCATTTGGCCCGGGCGGCTACCGTAACACACCGCTGGGCGATGTCTTGCCCGTCGAAATGGACCGATTTGCTCGGCAGGATTTCGACCACCCAGACGAGACACGTTGGCATATTCCTGGCCCATTGCCAATGATCCCCACGCGTCCACACCCGATAACCTGGTTGGCCGCACCCGAGGCAAACCAACAAGTATGGCGCGAGCTGAAACCATTGAAGGGTGCCAATCGATGGGCTGGTGTCAAGCAGGCACCAGGCGTGCAGGTCCTGGCCGAGTCTCCGGAGGGCGCGCCATTGCTGGTCGCTGGACAGTACGCGGAAGGCCGAGTACTCGCCTTTGCCGGCGACTCAACCTGGCAATGGTGGCGTCAAGGACGGCAGGATCTTCACATGCGGTTTTGGCGCCAGGTTATTCTCTGGCTGGCTCGCCGTGACGACTTGGCTCGGCATGATGTCTGGATCGAACTGGAACGACGCCGTTTTCCGAGTGGAAGCCGGGTCGTCTTTACAGCTGGAATCCGGACAAGCTCGGAAGATGTCATACGAGATGCATCCGTTGATGCGACCTTTACAGACGCCACGGGCCAATCACACCCAGTACGTCTATCGCGCCAGGGCGACCATTTCTCGGGCAACATCGCGTCGGTGACAAATCCAGGTAGCGCCCGAATCGACGTAGTTGCCCAATCAGCTGGTGGGCAACCACTGGGGCAGGCAACCGCAATGTTCGAGGTCATGGATCAAGACATTGAATTGAGCAATCCGGCAGCCGACCATGACCAAATGGCCCGCCTTGCTCACCTGACTCGCGATGCTGGGGGGCGAGCCGTCGCGCCGGAGCAACTAGCCGACCTCCTGGAGCAAATCCAGAAACACCCGCCCAAAATGGTTGAGGAAGTCCTCACTCGCTGGCAACTGGCCGATACGTGGTGGGACGCTTGGCTCGTTCTGCTTTGTCTGACGCTCCTGCTCGGAATCGAGTGGTTTTTGCGTAAACGCTGGGCACTTGTCTGACACGGTATTCACGGGGGCTTCGCCCTCCCACGGAACGGCCGGTTGAGCGAGCATTCTGATACGTTGTCATCAGGCCAGAGGACGCAATCGTGGCAATCGTGAATGGATTGACTCCAGCGTTGCCGAACTTTTCATGTACGATGGGCTTGTAGCCCGTCGAGAATAGCGATTTCCCATCCAATGCGATCATATTCCAAACGTAACGCAACGTGACTTCTGGAAACATCGCGATCGATTCGATTTAAGGGCCGGCGAATCAATTATTGTCGTGTTTACTGGGGGGCGTTCGTGCGGCGATCCTCCTTAGCTGCGAGATTGATTCACCCATGGGACGAGCCCATGGGGGTCTGTACGCGGAAAAGTGCGACAGTTATTGATTGGCGAATCCTAAGCCTTCGATCGACGGCCTGAAAGGCCAGCGTACGGTCATTTGTTTGCAATCAGCGGGTTGAGTCTTTGCGGTGTCTGTTGATCATCGGGCCTTGGCAGTGGCAGGCGCGGAAGCGATGGCCGATTCTCGGCCTCCTTCGTAGATGCTGAACTCGGCCCACACTGGAAGATGATCTGACACAGCCAAAGCCTGATCCAACGTCAAATTGTACTGGCGCATGAAGTCGAAAACACCGCTTCGACCAAGGTACTCGCTTGTGGCTGGCTGCTGGAAGATCAAATTGTCGTACTGGCTCTTTCGACGTGTATTGGTTGGTGTATCGACAATGGCAGCCGTGATTCCCGAAATACTGTTCAGCTCGCCGAGGTGCTTGTCGTCGGTATTGAAGTCGCCCAACAGAATCACGTCATCTTCGCCTCGTCCATCATTGCGAACCGAGTACATCACTTCATCCATCACGTTCATCTCGTCAGTCACTTCGTCGGGGTCGGTATGAACATTGACTAAAGTGAATGTGAATGCTTTGTCGGGCGGCGGTCCCCGCACACGGAACCAAGCCACCAACGGTGGCCGATGCAAGAAATCGTTTGGGTCGTTGATCGTGTAAAGCTGATTTCGATCAACCTCGATCGTCTCACCATCAAATACGAACGCGTATTGTTCCTTGCTCGTCGTTCGCCCGAGACGCGGGCCAATGACATAGTCATATCGCCGTCCTCCGGCATTGACCACCTCAAGCAACCTGGGAATGATATCCTGTTGCTGGGCACGTATTTCCTGGATCGCCACGACATCAAACTGGCGAACTGCGCGAGCCAGAATCTCCATCACCTCGGGTTTGCCGACCTTCTTCGCACCGAATACCTGGATATTGAACGATGCAACGCGAATGGCATTCTGGCTTCGCCCGGAACTGGACGTTGCCGTTTCCAGGTCGTCGATCCCGGACACCTGTCGCCGAACGATCCGCACCTGATCAAGGCCCTGGATCTCGTAGCGTTGGAAAAAGAACCAACCTGCGATCACCACCGCGGCAACAAACAACAACGAGGATTTGCCCACCAGTCCCTCCCTGGACCGGCCGCGACCCGTAAAGCCGCAGGTGGCCGAATTGTGAGATGCCTACGGACCGATTGATTCGATTGGGCGCCACTCTGGCCGAACGGCCACTATCTTTCCGGAGCGACCCAATTGCGGTCACTTCACTGCTGGCTGGTTTTCCGACAGATTATCAGGATCGGTTCCGCCCGCAATGTGCAGCTTTGAAACCAGCGAGCCACTGCTGACAACCCAACAAGAAAACCGTTGGCGTGGAAATGACGATCGAACAAGACTCCTCGGTTGGTTTCGACCATGGAACGGCACGGCTTGAGCCAACACCGTCGGAATGTCGCAAATCGTGTTAGAAAACGGCCTCGCGAGCTCTTTCCAGACACAAGTGACATGGAATCTCTAGCCGAACCGGCGTGGCGCGTGCGCGAAGACGTCCCCTGCCCCACATCGATTCCCTGGAATGCATTTCGGTCATTCCAAATCGGATGCTCTTTCGAGTTACGAGCCGCTCGACGACTCACGCGGCCAAGTCAACTCGAGTGACCGGAGCGCGCCAACGGCTGGGGCGCCAGCCCTCATCCAAGACCGATAGTGCGACACGATCCTCCAGATTGGGTCGAAAGATCGTCAGCAAAAGCAGGGGAAGATACCACCCCAGGTACAGACCGCCCCCATATCCATGCCAGAACTGCGTCGCCACCATGACTGCCGCCGAACAACTGATCAACGTACCGAGGTTTTTCTGTGGAGGCCAGAGTGCGAGCGATCCGCAAAGTGCGACGAAAGCGGCGAGAACCGGGTACCGGTAGACGGGTGTCCAACTCGATCCCCAGATGCCACTCAAACCTTCCATCTGGGGTGGCCGCAGACCAAACATCTCTCGGATGTACTGCCAGAAGGACGCGATATCCGGGGAAACAAACGCCAGTGTCAATACCATGATCGTCAACATCACGACGACACCGGTCGCGAACCGCATCAGGCCACGTTGCCAGTAGAAACTGAACCATAACGGCAACAAGAAAAGAGGATAGTAGACAACGCCAATCGCCAACCCAACGAAGATACCCGAAGCTAACGGCCGCCGATAACAGAGTACGGCCCAAATCAGAAGCGCGGCAGGCAAGACGTGATCAACACGGCCGGTCATCTGGGCCGTATAAGGTAACATCAAATACAAGGTGGCGGCCCCGACGCCCATTTTCACGTTGTTGAAGTGCCAATAGCCAATCGCAATAATCCCAATGACAATTGCCAAATGCGACAACAAAGCAACCAGTTTCGCAACGATCGTATAGGCTTTGATCTTCTGCACAAACGCCTGATCTTCGTTACTCAAATTATCCATCGCAACGGCCAGTTCGACACCATCACGTCGGCGCAACTGAACAACCTGATCGGGCGTGATCTTCAGGTACTCGGCTTCCACGCCGTTCAGCGGTTTGCCATCTTCGGAATAGTATCTACAACGGCGCATGCGTACCGCCGGATCATCAACCCGCTGACGTGCCAGATTCACGCCCATCTTGACGGTTGGCAGACTCGGCAACATGAATACCAGAGCATATCCGGGCCCATGGCGGTCCAAATCGTCGGTCGCGCGTCGGCTGACCAAGCGTTCGGCGCTGATCGGCCCTCGCAAGTCGTCGGACGTGGGCCGGCTGACAATGACATTTGCCATCAGGAACACGAACAACGAACAACAACTGAAGATCAATCCACCAGTTGTCATATTCGGTTCAAGCAAAGGACGCCGAACCATGATTGGGTCCACCAACAATCGGATCAACACCAGCGCTCCAGCAGCCAGCAGCCAGAGAAATCCAATCCGTTCCACACGTCGACCGCGAACAATTTCCTGCTGGGCCGAAGTCAGTTCCTTGGGCGCTGCCGCTTTGTCGTTCGCTCCGTCTTGACCGGTAGCCTGCTGATTCTGCTCTACTGGCAGTTCTTTGCTTCTTCTGCCCTCCGGTTGTTGCGAGGCGTCATTTTCCGACGGGATCGGCTGGCGGTCAGCAGTCGGACGGGAAACCGGTTTGCGATCGCGTCGGCCCGAGGCATCAGCCGACGGCAAGCCGTCAGCCGAACCCGAGGCATCCCCAGGCGTCGATACTGTTTCCAAAGTCTCGTCAGCCGTGCCAGCCGATTCGATCGCCTCCTGCTTTTTTTTCGCTTCCGCGTGCGTCGCAGCGAGTGCGGTCCGTTGAGTTTCCTGACCTTCCGAGACCAGCAGCAAGCCAGGGGCCAAGAGAATCAGCAGGACAAGATCCAAATTGCGCACACTCCAAAACCGGCCAAACTTAAAGAAGAGGCCGATAATAAGCAGGGACGACAAGTAGGCCCATGTGGTTGGGTCGACTTTTTGGTAGTTAAATAGGATCTCGTTCATGAACCCGCGGTTGCCACCATCGCAAAGGAACCAAAGACGGAACGGCGCAACCTGTTCAGGATAGGCATACCGGCGCGTTTTTCAAGAATACACCAGGCTAGAACGTCCGAAATTATGGCGAACGTGTCCGATTATTCGGATCCACCCCCTTTGACCCTGGCATAACTAGGCCAATTTACCTATTCTTTCTGCAATTCGCCCCGTATTTCACGCGTGGCAAAATCAGAACCCCAGGCAGTTTTCGCCATCGACTGGCGGATTGTGCATCAGGAATCTTCCGTATCAAGCCGCGTGTGCGCCTGTTCCGACCAAGGGCTATTGGGCGCAAGACGCAGAAACTCGCGCCAATGCGGCTCAGCCTCCTTGGGGCGACGCAGCTCATCCAGGGCACGTGCCAAATGGTAATGGACATCCGGATACTCGCGGTGGTAGCGTAGTGCACCCTTAAAAGCGGCAACAGCTAATTCCAGCTGGCCGGTTTCGGCGAGCACGCATCCCAGATTAGCGCGCGCTTCAACGTAGTCTTCGTCCAACTCAACCGCCATATAGTATCGCTCGCGAGCTGCCTGGACGTCACCGAGTCGATACAGTAATTCAGCCAATTGAAAACAGACATCGGGCATGGGACCACCCGCGACCATCGCAGCACGATACGACTGCACAGCATCATCCAGTTGGCCTTCATCTTCCAATCGTTCGGCCATCTGAAGCATCTCTCGGGCCGACGTTGGCTGGCTGGCGTCTTGGCTCTGCGTGGCGAGGCTGACTGTCGACTCGGGGTGGTCATCATGGACCGAGAGATCCGCATGGTCCAGCGCATCGAAATCAATGCGAAGCTGGCCACCCGGTTCAATAAGCCCCTCACCCTGTCGAAGCAGCAATTGCTTGCCTTCAACAATGACCGATAATTGAGCGAGCGGTCTCTCAACATCCGGAACATAGCGGGCCAAACGGGCCAGTTTACGTTCGATCGATGCGGGCGAAACGCCGGCTACCAGCAATTGGGCCAACTGGCGAGCCGTCGAGACTTCTTGAAAGTCAAAGTAGGGCAGGCGGCGCACTTCTCGCACGGGAACAATCAACTTGCGCCGGTGCCAACGCCGTATGATAGCCACCGACACGTCCAGTAACTCGGCCAACATCGCCGGCGTGTAGAGCCGCCCAGCCTCTTCCTGATCGAATAAGCCAATTCGTTCCCACAACTGGGTTTCGTTCAGAATTTCCAGATTGCCCTCGGCCGACGCATTTCGGATAGAATCATCCAGCAGGGTCTCTTCGTTCAAGGGCAACTCGTCCGCGCCAATGATGACAATGTCCACCGTCATATCGACATGATCAACGACCACCGCGCCCAAATCACGGAGCAGCTTCTGAGCATCGCGACGTGTCACGCCTCCCAAGCGGCCCACAAAGGCAATCCGCTTGCCCTGCAAATCACTTGCCGGTTGCACATCATCGGTCATTTCATCGTCAGGCATCGTCGTGCAGAAAGCCCCTCGCCGTTCCGACGTAACCGTTCACGGAATGTAGGCCGCCGGTTCGCTTCCAAGGGGTCAGACCCATTTTCGGCGACAAAATGCGTTTGCGTAAATGAACGCTTTCTCCACCGAAAATCGCGTCAGACCCCAACGGCGTGAACGGCTACGTTCAGACAGTACTCAGTCCTTCTTCGCGGGCGTTGCTTGATTTTCCGACGCCTTCTCACTTGCGGGGACCGACGCGGCCTGACCGGCATTGGCATCCTGGTTCGCCGCCGGATTCATATCGATCGGCTTCAAACGTGGTTTTCCCGTGTCATCCGCGTCCTTCGCCTCCCCGCTCGCCGCAGCGCCCTGCGGTTTTTCAATCCGAGTCACCGGTTCCTTCGACTTGACCGGCGCTGATGGGGCTGGAGTCGGCTCGGCCGGCTTCTGAAGGACAGTCGCCGGAGCTGGAACGTCGGGTGCCGGAACGGCCATGGCCGGAACGGCAGGAGCATAGTAGACGGACGTCGAATCATAAGTTACTGCTGGTGTGTCGAGCGGAACCTGCATGACAACGGTACGTGGCACATAACGTGTCGTCACATACGGCACCCATTTGGCAACCGTTTTTGGAACCTGTACCTTTCTGGTCTCTTGAACTATTCGGCAGACTTGAACCGGCACCTTCTCAACACGTTGTTCATACTCAATGCGTTGTGTCCGCACGGGAATCTTGCGGACCATTTCTTGTCGTTCCCACCTGCAAACCTTAATCGGCACTTTATAGGTAATGTTCTCAGTCACCGGACGTTGAACCGTGACCGGAACCTTCCGAACCTGAACCTCTTGCTGCATCCGGGTCACCTGAACTGGAATTTTCGTGACGACCACTTCGTCCACGTAACGGGTTACTTGAACCGGGACCTTCTGAGTCACAACCTGCGGAACAAGGGTTGTCTGTGGAACTTGCTGGGCAACCACGTTCGGAACGTACTGGCGCTGAACCGTGCACGTACCCGGAGTCTTCTGGACAACCCAGTGACATCCTCGACGTTGATAGACAGTTTGTCCGGTGGCCGGGTCAACATAATAGGAAGGCTGAAGCCACCGAAGCCGTGTCTGGGATTGGCCTGGATGATAGACCTGTTGGTCAATAAAACCGCCCCGATCGACGTATTGGGTCCGCATTGTGGTAACCGGCTGATAACAGGTCTGCGTGCGATCCTGCATGACTGTTTCGGTTACCGGTCTACGGACGACCGTGCGTTGCTCGCGATATTGCGTTTCGCACACCGGCTTGGAAACCACCACCCGCTCTTCACGCTCCTGAGTCTCCGTCACATACCGAACTTGCGTATACGAACGATCTTCGTATCGCGTTTCCCAGACCGGCTTGAGTACCGTGTAGCGTTCCTCACGCTCACTCGTTTCGATAACCGGTTTGGCGACCGTATAGCGACGTTCCTGTTGCTGTGTCTCCCACACGGGCTTTTGAACCGTCACGGTCTGCTCTTCGAGCACCGTTTCATACTGCAGACGGTACGCCGTCACCTGCTGTGGCTCACAAACGGTCTTGTAGACCAAACGGTAACTCTGGCAGACCTGACCTGAAGTCGGTTGCGTCATAAGCCCAGCCAACACCACCACGACCGACACGCGAACAATTGTATTCATCGCCTAGCTCACCTCACGCATTCAATGCCCAATGCCCAACGAATTCACTTCCACCCACGCCCAACACGTTGCCCGGGTAACACGGCGAGTTCTTTGCGTTGTCCGGTAACCTCACGCACCATTGGAAAACGCATCCCACACCCGTAGACGGCCAACGACTCAGCAGATATGCAGTACGCGACCGCCAAGCCACGCAGAGAGACTGCCTACATCGAGTGTGCCGAACGGACCTTGCGCTGGCAAATCCCTATTCTTGAGGATTTCGAACAACTTTTCTTAAAGGTCCTGTTACATAATACCTTATGGCGAAAAAAAAACCTGAAGTTTCTTGGCTTCCGTGCCGACACCCCATTCCCCCGATTGATCGTAAACCGTGCCTCTTGCACGAACTACACCCATCATCCCTCCCAGTCACTACATCCCCTGCAACCTATCATCTCCTGCCGAATTGCCGTTGAGCTGCACGAGAGCCCGCTTTGCATCCATGCGAAGCCGGCTGGACAAATCGCTTCGGACAGTTAGTTGATCGATGGCCACGCGCAGCGCCGCCAGATCGGACTGAGGAATCTGGTGGGCGAGTTGCACGGTCGCACGAATGCCATTGACAATGACCGATGCCCGTTTCAGCGCGCGGCTGGCCGACGTTGTTTCTCCTTGTACAGCAGCAGGCGCATCCGCGTCCACCATTTCCAGAAGAACCGGAATCGCCCGCTCGTCACCGGATCGTGCCAGGCCGGTGGCCGCATTGTATCGCGTATTGGCGTGACCGTCATTCAGCATTCGAGCCAATCGATCCCGCGCCCGTGGACCACCAATCACTCCCAAGACAAACGCGGCAGTTGCTCGCAGTTTGCTCGTTTCTCTTTCCGAATGCGCTTGCGTCGGGACACGGCTAGCCTGCAGAACGACGTCGATAAGGCGAGCTTGTGACACGACACGTTCTCGCCCCAGCGTATCCGATAGAATAGCGATGGACTCCAGAGCCGCGTAACGGACATCCATGACCGCACCCGGCCGGCTCGATGCCGCCTCGACCAATACCGGCAACCCGTCATCGACTCGAAACTCGCCCAATGCGCGGCAGAGAAAGACTCGCAGACGAACATGGCTTTCGTCCGTGGCTGTCGCAGTCAGGTCGGATGCGAGGATCGCCACCAGTTGTCGACACAACTCGGAATCATCTTTCAGATCCTGATGGTCCGGACTTTGTAACAGGCGAGACATCGCATAAGCGCTCCACCAACTGTCTCGGTTAATGGGCTGCAGGTTGCTCACAAGCGACTTGGGATCATCGTTCGGATGGAGCATCCACCGAATCGGCAACCAGATGGCAACCAAGATAACAACAAGGATCATTGGGATCACGAACAGTCGCACGGGAAGTCGCGTCGTGGATGACGCGACTTCTGTCTGAACGGGCTCGGGAGAACGCGGCGTTGACATACCAGATAGCCTCGAGTGTCTTGCAATTGCAACACGGCGTTTTTTGACACAAAAGCGGTCGCAAAACCAGCAAGTAACCGTTCACGGAATGTAGGCCGCCGGCTCGCTTCCAAGGGGTCAGACCCATTTTCGGCGACAAAATGGGTTCGCGTAAAGAAACGCTTTCTCCGCCGAAAATTGCGTCAGACCCCAGCGGCGTGGAACAACCGCCACTTCATCGACGATTCGCGACTCGGCCGCCCATGGACAAATAGCTCTCTTCAGTGTAGAAGCAGCACTGGGACCGGGAAAGGTCCAATTGCAAAATGCACGATCGGCAACGTACTGTAAAGATCCGTCCATGCAATTCCTCGATTTGACATTGCCAACCGCTGCCGAAAACCTGGCATTGGATCACGCATTACTGGAGCAGGCCGAACGGGCTCAAGGTCCCGGCGAACAATTGCGGATTTGGGAGCCGGACAGCCCCTTTGTGGTCGTCGGCCGCTCGTCACGGGTTGCCACTGAAGTAAATCTGGAAGCCTGCCGGCGGGACCAGATCCCCGTGTTACGGCGAGGCAGTGGTGGCGCTGCTGTCGTCGCCGGCCCCGGTTGCCTGATGTATGCGGTCGTACTGAGTTGCCGGCGCCGACCGGAACTTCGCATGGTCGATCAAGCACACCGATTCGTCTTGGGGGTCCTGGCGGACGCACTGCGATCGTTGGATGCCGATCTTGAAATATCGGGAATCAGTGATCTGACGCGACACGGACGCAAGTTCTCCGGCAACAGCCTGCGGTGCAAACGTAACCATGTATTGTACCACGGCACAATCCTTTACGACTTTTCGTTGCCTTCCATTGGACGGTATCTCAAGACACCGCCAAGGCAACCGGACTATCGACGGCAACGTCCGCATGATGCGTTTGTCGGCAACTTCCCCGCGAACCAGGAAGCATTACGTCACGTCATCAGGCAGGCTTGGCAGGCCGATCAGGCCACCCGGCAATGGACCCGGAAGGAAGTCGCCGAGTTGGTTGCAAGTCGATACAGCGCGGAGACGTGGAATTATCGACTATGAGCAACTACCCGAACGAGGAGAGGGCGGCCCACGGATTTCATAAATGGCTGCTGATTCTCACGCTGATACCACTCTGCTGGCTGTTGATGATGGTGGTTCACGAGTTGGGTCATGTGGCAGCAGCCTGGCTGACCGGCGGTACAATCGAACGGGTGGTTCTACATCCGCTTTCTATCTCACGTACCGATCTAACCAGCAACCCACACCCGCTGTTGGTCGCCTGGGGCGGGCCGATATTCGGCGCGCTGGCCCCCCTGCTGCTTGTGGCTGCTAGTTTGGTGAGCCGCCTGCCCACAGCGCATATTGCCCGCTTTTTTTCAGGTTTCTGCCTGATCGCCAATGGTTGTTACATGGCGTTCGGATCGATCGATGGGGTGGGGGATGCGGGAACGATCTTGGATTTGGGAAGTCCAAGGTGGTTACTTTGGAGTTTTGGTGCGATCACAATCCCAGCCGGCCTGGCACTTTGGCATCGCCTTGGTCCCCGTTTCGGAATCGGAGCCTCATCGCAACCGGTCTCGAAATGGGCCAGTTATGGTCTGCTTATGGCCCTCGTGTTCGTAATTCTGGTCGAATTGTGGTGGCAATCGGAGGGGGCGGTTGGGGCCCCGAGCGGTAGCTTGGAGTTGGTTGTGGCCCTGCAGGCCGTGCGTGACCGCCGGTTTTGCGCCGGTCCGCGGCCGGCGATGCTTGACAGTCGGACGGGCCCTGCAAGAATGCGTGCGTGGAGGTTCTGAAATGCGCATGACTTGCATTCACTGTGGTAAGGCTTTTTCCATCACCGCCGACCAGTTGGGCGGAACAGGTCGATGCCCACACTGTCACGACGAAATCCGCCTGCCAAAGGCAACCGATCATGGCGAGCTGCTGCCCGCGCCAACGGCGCGATCCCATTGGACGCGCAACTCCATGTCCGGGCTTGTTTCTCTGTTATTCCACATGACCTTGATTCTGGTCCTGGCGCTAATCAGCTACGATGCATCGAGTGGTGAAGGGCTTGGTGATGATGTCCTGATTGGGAAACTGCCTTCGGAAAAACTGGGAGATTCCGAGGAACAGCAACTCGAGGCTGCAGAGGTCGTAACCCAAGCAAGTAGCGACTTTGATGAAATGCTGGATGTCGAACCGCCAGTCAGTCCATCGGACGCAACAGCCACTCAGGAGGAGATTGTCATCGCTTCCCCATCAACTGGTGGAGGCCCATCGGGTGCGTTCGATCTGGGCGCCGTTGCCATCGGTGGTGGCTCGATGGCAGGTGGCAGCTGGGATGGACTGTTACAGTCCCTTCGTCGCCATGGCCTGGATATCGTGATCACCTTCGACAGCACCGGAAGTATGCAAGGGGAAATTGACCAAGTAAAAAAGCAGATCGCGCGAATCGGCTCGACATTGCTGCATTTAGTTCCGAAAGCCCGCATTAGCATTTGCACGTACCGAGACCAAAGCGACCGCTACCTGGTGCGGGGCCTTCCATTGACCAGCGACATTCAGAGTATTCGGAGCTACCTGGGAGATATCGGCGCGGCCGGCGGTGGTGACCATCCCGAAGCGGTTGATGAGGGTCTGCAGTGGGCAATCCAGAAAAACCGATTCCGCCCGCGAGCCCGCAAAGTTATCCTGCTGTTCGGCGACGCGCCGCCGCATCAAGCCAATCTGGGAAAATGCCTGCGACTCGCTTCCGATTTCCATGGACAGCAAAAGGGAATCGTCAGCACGGTCACATGCCGATCGGGACGTAAGATCCCAGCTTTTGTTCAAATCGCCGAGGTCGGTGGCGGCGAAGCATTCTTGACTTCGGATGAACGCCAAATCATGACGCAGCTGATCGTCTTGGTTTTCGGCAGTCGCCACCGAGCGAAAGTGCTTGAGGCATTCAAGCTGATGAAAAAGAACTGAACCGGTCCATCAGTCCGCGAACTCGCCTCAGCCACCGTGCGAACTCGAATCCGAATCGGTGTGGTCCGGCTCTGTCCACGGATTCGGCCAATCCCCCCAATGCTCCAGATAGATCGCATACGCCTTTGATTGCTCGCGATGCTCGGTCAGCCACTGCTTGGTACCGGCAATCAGCTCCTGTTCGCGCTGGAGCGTCACGCGTCCGAGTAAGACACAGGTTCGCAGAAAAACAAAATACGTATCCAATACATCACAACGACAGTAGTCATTGATTTCAGCCACCCGACCTTGGTCATACAAGTCTTGAACCATATGCCCTTGAATGTCCATCTTCCCGGGTTTACCAAGCAATGTTGCAGCCAGATTCAACCCACCCGTGAATCGCGTGGCCCCAAAGTTCGTCAGCACATCGTGAAGATCCAGATGTGAATCAAGATTGTATCGATTGCGACGCTGCTCGTATGACCGGCCTTGAAGATTGAACCAGTCTGGGATGCTGATCCCGTAACGAAATGCGGCCAATTCCATCAAGGGAACATCGAACGTGCGTCCGTTGAAGCTGACCAGCGTCGGGCGCCCGTATGCACTCCACCCTCGCCAAAAATGATCGGTGATCACATAGGGCCGGAACTCAGGCTCGTCCAGCACAACGAGGTCGATCAGCCGAAGATCCCCACTCACCTTGGCAATGGCGACGGAGATCGGCTGTTGAAAGGTGTAGGGTATGAAGTCCGAACCATGTTTTTCAATTAACGCCGCCCGGTAATGGGCAATTGCTTCGGCCGGGTCGAGATTCTGCCCCGGATAACGAATTTTGGATACCAACTCCCCGTCCGCGACACTCTCAATATCGAAGACCAAATAATGAACGTCGGTCGCCACGGCATTCCCCTTTCATCGGCGGAAGCATGTGAGATAACACTCCAAAGCGGCAGCCTCGGAGCTAAACAGGAAAAACATCCGAACTTGCCTCGCTCCTGCCGACCCCTTGATATCAGGCCAATATGTTAGACCCTGATCGTAAGCTGGTCCAGCAGCAGGCAAACAGGTCCCCGTCTGCAGTTCCAGACATCTTGCCGCATCTTGGATTATCCCAAGTCCCGCTCGGCAAGCGGGACCTACCCGGACCATCTTGTGATCAAGGCCACATGTTCTTTTGGTGGCCCAGAAACCAAACAACCCAGGCAAGATAGCGATACTTGGCAACCTAAACAAGACTCCAAACGAAATCACTGGACGGAAACCACAACTTGAGCTTAGTTCAGGTAAACTTGGGGGGTGGTACGGGCCGAAATAACGAGATGAACAGAACAAGTCTTCAGACGATTCCATTGGTTACCGCGACCGGTCGTTTCCGTGGTGACCGGATCGATGATCGTATTCTACCGACTCAGGGAAGAGTCCAGTGTTTCGACTTTCCATCGTAATTCCGTGCCCCAAGGACACATCGCATTTTGAAGCCACTCTGGCTTCGGTATTGCAAAACCGTCCAATGGACACCGAGATTCTGGTCGTTCAGCCGTGGGCTTATGATGACCCTTATGATCTGGCAGGCGAGGTCCATTTCGTCGAAGCAGCTCCTGATTCGACGTACGTGGACTTGATCAATCGAGGCATCGAGCAGGCCACCGCGGACATCGTCCATGTGCTGGCGTGCGGAACAGAAGTTTGCGAGACATGGACCGACGCTGCGTTGCGTCATTTTGACGAACCGACGCTGGGCAGCGTCGCGCCAACATTGATATCCGCTCCAGACGCCAACAAGCTCCAAACGGCAGGATTAACCTACGGCGTGGGAGGATGTCGCAAACTGCGACGGTGCCGAACTTGGCTCCGGTTCTTCGAAGCTCCCGTACTGGGCCCGACTTTGACCGCTGCCTTCTATCGTCGATCGGCCGTACTGGAGGCAGGCGGCTTTTGCGTTTCTCTTGGCAAGCAATTTGCAGACGTCGATATGGGATTGGCGCTCAAGCAGCGGGGCTTTCGATCGACTCATGAAGCTGAATCGGTTGTCCGGTTTCTTGAGTCATCCAAACAAGATCAACTTTAATTCAAGACAGGCCTCAAGGCGGAACGTTTATTTTGGCGTCACGCCACGTTGGTCGGTTGGCCTCGATCGGTCGTCTGGCATGTGGGAACGTTCACTGCCGAATTAGCTCGGAACTTCTACCGACCGCAAGTGTGTCTGCAAGTGCTCGGCCGAATTGTCGCAAGCATTGAGTCTCTGGCGGGTAAGAGCAGTCATCAAGGACGAACGGCGTCGACTCATTGTTCCGATAAGCAACCCGACCATGGTGTCCGTCCCGCGTCCGTCAGCCTTTCAACTCAGTCAGGCGATGCGACGGACCGACGATGTGACGCGGCGTAGGCCATTTTTCTGCGTCCCATCATGCGAGGGGACGTGCGCCGATCGCTCCACGAGAATCGTCTGATCGTGTCGGCTTGCTTCTTTCTCGGCTCGGATGTGCTATCAAACCAGACCAACGCAAACAAGGTGGTCAGCAGTTGCATCGCCGCGATCAATAGCGGGTGGAGCCGAGCAACCGGTTGTCGGCCGGCCGGTTTTTGCTCACTGGTATCCCACTGCCCATTGCTCCGCCGCTGCCAGCCGCTTGCCGTGTGCCGCCAACCATCGTCGATTCGAGTCTCGATCGGGCTCGCAGGGTTCGCACCTCGGACTTCAGCTAGAGCACGGGCCGAATCGATGTCCAGCGTACTCGCACATGCCATGAACACGACAACTATTACAACCAGATAACGACGCACAATTCGACCTCCCGTAGTAGTCAGGGCGGCTCCCGTATTAGCCAGTGCGGCAACGAACGTTGTTTGAAATCGACGACCGAGTCGTTTCGCAAAGCAGCGAATCAGGCTGCGTTGATTACGCAATACCTGCAATCGCAATTCGTGCGCCCGAACAGGAAATCAGCTGGTGAATAGCCCGAGCAAAGCCTTATGTGACATGCCGTTAGATCAACAAGTGCTCGATACCAGGCACTCCCGAAGTGTCGCAAAAAGGCAACGGACGGCAGTCATCACGTTTGAAAAAAAGCACATGGGGCCGGCAGATGGTGCTGTCGGGAAACACTCAGGCCCATGTGGCAAGTGGGAATCCACCCGATCGGATTGTGAAAGACGAGAGCTGGGCACAAGAGGTTCGAGTGGCCAGACACCAGGGCCGTGAATCCCAGCAAGTTCAAGAAACAGTTTGTCACCCGCGGAGTCGTTTCGCGACGCACTGCTATTGGCGGAACTTTCTTCTTCTGAACGGATCGAGTTTTGTTGCGACTCGGCCCAACGTAACGTAGCTTTTACAGAAGAAGGTTGCGCCGCGAGCGTGCGTCGTGGCAACCGGTCATAACAGGACGTGTTCGGACAGAATCTAACGAGGCAGGGCCTCGGCCCAATTACGAGCTACCGCTCGGACCGTGTTGGCCCGCCCCCGTTGGTCGCCAAACTCGACTCAAATGATCAACTTCTGCTCTATAAGCATACTAAATCCGAGCAGTGGTGTGCCATCGCCTGGTGCCCCCTGCTTGTACGTATAAGTGATTGCGCGATTCAGGTAATCTCCGGGTGATTTCGTTGACCGGCAAGGGAGCCGGCTCTCCACGATCCGTTCGGAATTACAATCCTGTAACCGCGCGCTGGGGGGGCTGGTGTACCGAACGCGACTTCCGGTTCCGTACAATGTCGCTTGCCATGCATACTCGACCGCCTAACGCGACAACGAACGAAGACAGGGGCTGATGACCATGGACAGATCCGCATTCGATCTCAGGGCCTTGCTGTCGAGCGCGCAACTTCCAGCGCTGCCGCAGAGTGCAATTCGCTTGTTGCAGTTGTCACAGGACACGGATAACGGTCCCGCCGAGTTTGCCATACCGATTGAAACGGACCCTGGATTAGCAAGTCAAGTCTTGCGGTTTGTCAACTCGTCTTATTTTGGTTTTTCCGAAGAGATTACGAGCGTCAAACTGGGCATTGCATTGGTCGGTATCCGAACGATCAAGAACTTTACGTTGTGGAGTGCGGTCTTCAGCTTGATGCCAAACCCGAAATGCGGTCCGTTCAACCTGAAAGTACTCTGGCAGGATTCGCTACGACGCGCCCTGCTGGCACGTCTATTGGGTCATTGTCTCGGTCAATCCGATGCGGAAGAGCTATTCGCCGCGGCACTGCTCCAAGACATGGCTCTTCCATTGCTCGCAAAGGAACTGCCGGTTGAGTACGGCAAGTTATTAAAAACCCGTCGGGGAGGACGCACCCGATTGTCCGATCTGGAACATGAGCGTTTTGGTTGGACACACGCCGAAGCTGCTGGTCTTATGGCACAGAGCTGGCGTCTCTCGGGGACCTTCAAGACACTTCTTGAAAACCACATCCACTTCGACAAACTAGTCAACGGCAATCCCAAACCAGGGCAAATCGCAGTCGGCCTCTCGGCAATGTTGCCATCTGCCCAAGATGCGGATTGGTTCGATCGTGCTCAATTCGTCGATGCCTTTAGCCGGCTTACCGGCCAATCGGTCGACGATCTGCCGGCCCTGTTTGAACAGGTGGACCAAGGCTACGGCCAGTTTGCTCCGATGCTCAAACTGGGCATACCCGATCAATCGCTCGTTACCTGGCTTCAGCCGGAATCCACCCCCCTCTAGGCCGAACGGACCAAAGGCAGGTCCTGCCGCCTGCTGTCGTTTCGACTTCTGCTGTCGACCCACAGTGCAGAAAACCCTGGACGGCTGAAGCACCGTCCAGGGTTTTTGTCTTGTCGTACGCTCCGCCCGTTTGCCGCACAACTCATGCGACTTTTGCCGCAAACAGTTCGGCATACTCGAGCACCCAGTTACCGATAAGGTCGACAAATGTCTGCAGGTCGACATCTTC